>JBCDCL010000054.1:0-10600 GCA_039182175.1 Planctomycetota bacterium | reverse complement strand
TCGAGCAGCCCATCGAAGTTGGCGTCGCCATTGGGGATGTTGGCGAATTGCTGCAGGACTTTGACATCTTTCCAGTCGACAATCGCCGCGGCATTCGACCCGATCGCGTCGCCGTTGAGATCGAACTGATAGTTGTCGACGATGGCGCCTTCGCCTCGCGTGCCGAGCGCGGCGCTGAACAGATTGAGGTCGTCTTGGTCGACATCGTTGTCACGATCAAAGTCGCCCGTGTCGTACACGATGATGCCAACCGGCGCCTCGATCGCTGCGCCGGTCGCAAAGTTGCGGCCGTCTTCTAGATACACGAGTTCGGTCCGTTCAATGCCGTCGACCATCGTTCGCCGGACCTGCAAGTTGTTGAATATGTCCGTGCTACGTTGGTTAATTTGACTGATTTGATATTCGTGATGCTCGATCTCGCTGATGATTTTGGCGAATCGGCGTTGGGTGTCGAAGCGGTACAATCCGTCGGTTCGTTCCTCGTAGAGGTAGAGGTCGCCGTTGATGTCGGCGGTGATCGCGAAATACTCGGGATCGATCTCTCCGTCGTACCCACTGAACTCGCGAAACTCGGCGCCGGTAAAGAGAGGCGCCGGTGTTACCGATCCAGAGCCCGTATCAAGAAAGACATTCACGCCGCCGCTATTGCCTGAGTCGAAGGAGCCCTCAGTAATAATCTGATCGCCAACGCCTGGATTATTGGGTTCGTAGTCGAAGACCGACGTATGCAGCACGGCCGGTTCGCTACCGATAGAATCAGGCTCGCCTGGCAGGCTGTTATCGCGGCCGCCATCGTCCCACAGTTGTTGGATTTGTCCGACGCCTGTGGCGTCGATTTTGTAGATGCCGCCGTGGCGAGAACTAACGTCGACCGTGTAGATGCTTTGTCCGTCGGTCGACCAAGCAAGTTGGCGGCCGAAGTTGTCGCCGCCATCAATGCCTCCACTCGCTTGCCAAAACTGCTCGGCACTAATGACCTGCGTGAAGACGTCGTTCCAGTCGGCAACGCCCGTGGCGCCAAAGACGCCGCCATTGCCGTCCGAGGCGTTTGCAAAATCAGGCACGTCTGAGGTCGGTCCCGAGATGCCCGCGAACGGGTTATCCACTTTCCGCAAATCGTAGCGAACGAGCCGCTTCACGGCGTCAGGTCGATTGACCGTGCCGTTGCTCACCGGCTCGGCCAGGTTGTCGGGCATGGCGTCGGTCCAGAACGCCAGCTCCCCCGCCGCGTAGGTTTTGAGAGTAGTCCCGCCAGAGCCGGTCGGCACTTCGATCGTCAGCGGCGCCGGATTGAGCGAAAAGCTTGACGGGATGCCAAACTGCGGACCTTGCCAGAAGGGATTAGTATCGCCCGTCTCCGGAGCATCCGAGCGATAGAAGAGGAAGAAGTCGTCGTCCGAAACATACTCGTCGGCGGTCCAGGTCCCGTTGATGTTGGAGACTTTGTTGAGGCGTGTCCTTGCCGAGGCAGCAGTCGGAAAACTCTCGGAGACGACCCAAAAGTTGCCGTCGTCGTCGAACGCCATACCACCAGGTTTTCCGACGCCCCCCACGCTACCCGAGAAGTACGTGACAAAGTCTGCTTGTGCCCACGCATTCGCCGCGATCAACAAGCAAGCGAGAAACGCCAGGGAACTACAGATGGAGCGTGTCTGCCGAAGGCGATAGCGTAAGGATTCGAGGCGGGATCGGTAGCTGGTGGGCATGGCGGGGGGTTCGGCGCTGTGTCAGCATGCGGAAGGGGCAACAGTCGTTGGCAAACACCATTGCCCGATTCGCCGTACAGCGATTGCGCGCGGTCTGCTAATTGCGACAGACGGTTTCCAGATAATCGACGTGGCCGTCGAAGAAGAGCGTGTTCTTACCACAACCGGTCTCACCCATTTCTGGATGCGGTTGCGTAAAGAGTTCGCTAAACATCTGATAGTCGGGATCGCTGAGGGAAATATTGTGTATGGTTGAGTTCTTGTTCTTGCCAGGCACGCCGCTACGCGGAGGAATGTCGAGCGTGTTGCACCAAGCCCAGGCGATCTTCGCCATTTTGTCGGGCTCGTCGTCTGGGGGATTGAGTAGAAACTTGGCGGCGACGGCGTTGTAGGCGTAGCTGTTACCCCACAGGTTGGCCATCTCTACCAAATCGGGGCAGCGGAAAATTCCCGAGCTTGGTTCGATGAATCGCCCGTTGACAAACGTTGCCTCCATGCCAAAGGTTTCCTCGTAACTCGCACGCGAGTTCTCTGGCCATCGCCGGCCGGGCGACACGCGGAAGTTGTGCCCGCCCTGCACGACCGTGACTTCCTCTTCGGTCTCGCCAATGATCTCCTCGCCAAGCTCTAGGTCCGCCGGCTTTTTCTTGACGTACTCTGTGCCGCCAAGGTCTCTAATCGGATGCGGAAACCGTCCGTCATGCAGGTCACGGTACATGATGGTCAGCAACCCAATTTGACGCAAATGATTGGTGCACTGCACATAGCGAGCACGGGCGCGGACCGTTTGGATCGCTGGCAAGAGCAGGGCGATCAGCACGCCGATGATGGCAATCACCACCAGCAACTCGACGAGCGTAAAGCCACGGCGGTGATGCGTGCCAAGGCGCTGGATGTGTCGAGAATTAAACGTGCACAACGTGAGGCACTCCTCTGATACGAATCTCGCCCGAAAACTATTAGTCGTTATCTCGCTATGCGTCTCTCAAAGAGATCGACTCGCGCACGGACCATAACGACGAGTCTCAATTGCTGCGGTGATCGTGGCATCTCCCGCAGTCTTATCACGGATGCGGCCGCTGGATTGCAGCTGTGCAAACTCATAAGCCTAGTGGTCTAGACAAAGCGCTGTCAAAGTGGTCAGGCCTGCAGCGACGGCTTTGACGGGTAACCGCGTTGGCGGCCGCTCCTTATGCGCCGCTCGGAAAATCGAGGTGAGTCTCTGGGCGGAAAAATTTCGTTTTCTAGCGAAAATGCGTTGACTACCGTCGGGCACTTGCTTAGCGTCGAGGGTTTGAATTTCTCTCCAAATGGCGTTCCTGCCTTGGGGCAATCTCGCCCCGACTCTCGCCGATCACCTTTCTGATTCACCCGCACTGAACTGGAGTGAGTAATGAAGTCCACCCTTGCCGTCTGTTTCACTCTTGCTGCGTCGCTCGTCGCGTCGCAAAGCCATGCACAGTACGTGCAGCTCGCCGACTTGCCGACTATCAACGGCGGCGATGGCACAACGCTCATCTCGGGCACGATTGTCGGCAACGACGCCTTTGCCATGCTCTCTGGCGGTGGCCTCCACCGAATCGTCAAAATTGCCGACGTAGGCGGCGCAAATACGGTGACCACGCTTGCCGACACTGCCTCGCTTAATACAACGCTTGGCGAAACACCCACCGGTATCAGCGGCACTCTGCTCGCCTCGGGTGGCGATCTGATCATCCTTGAGAACAGCACCGATCAAATTGTCACGATCGATCAAGGCACCGGCGCCTCGTCCTTGCTGGTCAGTGATACGGTTCTCGACGGCCTGCCTGGAGTGTCGGGAGCGGCTACTGTCTCGTTTGGTGACATCGATCCGACGACGGGCAACGCCTTTTTCTATGAAGGCGACACCGATTCGGTGTATGAAGTCACCGGCACCGATGCCGTGTCCCTCGTACTGACAGACACCGAGCTTGCCGCGATCTCTGGCGACGACACACCGTCAGGACTTGCCGTTGATGGTGCGGGCGTTCTCTATGTTGGACAAAATTCGAGTCCAGAGAACGTTGCATTTTTCGATCCCTCCGACGATTCGTCGGGCACGGTCATCACTGAAGGTGATGTCTTGGCTGCTCAAGGCGCGGGCTCCGATATCGGCATTTCGAGCACCGCGTTTACCTTTGTGAATGGCGTGGTTGCCTTCGCCAATACGGGTACGCCCGACAACTTTGTCACGTTTGACCCCGCCGACCCCACCGGGACGCTCGACATCGCACTCCGGGAAGTTCAACTACTTGCCGGCCCCGCTGGTATCGATGCGGCTATTGCCTTCAGCTCGTTCAATGGCAACCTTGCATGGTTTAACCTGTCGAGTGGCGGCGGAGGTGTTCCGGGCATCTACGCTATCCCAGAACCAGCTTCGGTGATGGTGCTGGCATCGCTCGGTTTGGTCGCCGTTGGCACCCGCCGGCGAACTGCCTGATGGCAAGCAGGCTATAACGATTTTCTGGCGAGCCCCTGCCCATCGGCGGGGGCTCGCCCCGTTTGTTGCCGCCTACGGGCGGCCCGGCAGGATGGCCGCCGCTAGGGCCGAAAAAGGGAGTGCAGCGTGACGCGGTTTCGAATGGTGCAAAGTCTTGCATTGACGGGCTTAGTATTGGCGACCATCCCCAGTGCCCCGGCAGTAGAGATCGAAGCGCTCTTTCTTCAAGGCGACGTACTGCCTGGCGCAACGTCGATTCCCGGCCACCAGGCAACCGACGTCGTACGTAGGAACGGATCGGCCCGTGCCAATATTAACGTTCGAGGCGACTTCGTCGGCACGGTGCATACGAAGACGGGTACCTTCGAAGCCGCGAATAACACGATCTTCTATCATTTCGGCTCGATTGGCGGCACAGCGCCGGCGGCCTTGCGTCGCGAAGCGATGCTGGCGGGCGAGTACCAAAACATATTTCGACCTGACGTCGGTATAGGTCCAAACGGGTCCACGACCTACGCGGCCGCGCTCAACATGGGCACGCTGTCTGGCCCTAGCAGTCTGTGGCAAGACGATACGCTCATCTACAAGGAGGGCGATCCGATTCCGGCCGGGCCCCTAAGTGGCAAGTTTTTCGGCGGGACCGTCGGCAGCATTTTTGCGGCGCCCGATGGGGAAATCTCCTGGTCGATGTCCTACGCCGACGTTGCCAATGGCCCAGAACTAGGCAGAGCACTCATGCGTGGCGTTGGCGCCTATGACACGCTCCTCAAGACGGGCGATAGCATCGGCACGCTCGGCACATTCGGCACGTCATTCACCAATCCGGAATTCTCATACGGCGGCAGCAAGTTTATCGCGGGCGTCACGCTGACTAGTGGCGACGACGTGATGATCATCAATGGCCAACCAACTAACTTCTCGTCTGGCGGAGCGATGGTCGAAGGCGCGCTCATTCCTGCCGCCGCCGGCGGACAGACGGACGACGGCACACCAACAGGCACGCCCATCGAAGAGTTTCGCATCGGAACCAACTTTGCCGTCAACGAAGCGGGCGACTATGCCGCCAGCGCCTTCACCGAACTCACAAACGATGGCGACACAAACATCGACGGCGATATTCTGATCTATAACGGCGAAATTTTGTTCCGCGAAGGAGACATCATCGACGGCGTTGTGCTTGATGGCCAGTTCGAAGGGCTCGGGCTAAACGATCGAGGCGACTTGGTGTTCGGCTGGGATGATCAACTTTTCATTTGGAACGAGCAGATGTTCCCTAGCGGCAAGCTACTGGTCGACAATACGACCAGTCTGACACTACCGGATGGGGGCGTTGGAACTGTCGCCACCCTTTCTGTCAGCCAAATCACGGTCACCAATCAAGTAGCGGCGGGAGGCGAAGGGTTTCCCGTGGTCTACTTCGGCGGCAGGGTGAACCCCGGAAACCTAACCTCGCTCGTGCGGCTCGCGCCGGCAGATATTTCTACGGGCGATTTCAATGGCGATGGCGTTGTCGACGCCGCGGATTACACCGTGTGGCGAGACTCGCTTGGTTCGGACTTCCTGCTCACCGCCGACGCTGACGGTAGTGGCGTGATCGACATCGCCGACTATCAAATCTGGAAAGCCAACTACGGCACGCCCACCCCGGGTCAAATCACGACCACGCCCGAGCCATCGGCTCTGCTCCTCGTTGCGCTCGCCAGCTTCGCGCTCGCGTTGCCACGTCGCTGACGCGATCGCAGAGCTTGAACGCTCGGCGAATCGCATCGCGGCGATCCGAGTGCATGTCGCTATGCCGCCCGTCCCCGACGGCGTCAGCAATGCTGTGCCAGGCTAAAATCGGTTATCATTCGCTCGCGGCTTCTCTCACGCGGCGTTGCTACTGCGAGTCGCAGGAACATGTGGCCACCTGCGGACGGCTGGTGTAGCGTTTCTCGCAGGTCTCCGATCACACCAATTCAACATCTGCTGTAACACGATCGAGGCGGCTATGGCTTATTTACTGGCGATCGACCAAGGAACAACTTCTTGTCGGGCGATTGTGTTTGACGAGATGGGCGCCATGGCCATGGTTGCCCAACGCGAGTTTCGGCAGATCTATCCGCAAGCCGGCTGGGTCGAGCATGATGCTGAAGAGATTTGGCAAACGCAGCTCAGCGTCGCCGAGCAAGCACTCGCCGACCTTAAGCTCTCAGCGAGCGACGTCAGTGCGATTGGCATCGTCAATCAACGCGAAACGATCGTCGTGTGGGATCGCGAAACCGGCCGGCCGATTGCTAACGCCATCGTTTGGCAAGATCGGCGCACGGCCGAGGCGTGCCAGCAGCTACGCCAGACAGGGCACGAGTCGGAGATCGGCGCCAAGACCGGCTTGCTGCTCGATCCCTACTTCAGCGGAACGAAGCTCACTTGGCTACTCGACCATACCGATGGCGCCCGCGAAGCCGCCGAAGCAGGCCGCCTCGCCGCCGGCACGATCGATGCCTGGCTCATCTGGCGATTGACCGGCGGGGCGGTCCATGCGACCGACGCCTCCAATGCGTCGCGAACGCTGCTGATGAATATCCACCAGGGGGATTGGAACGATCAACTGCTGGCGACATTCAACATTCCTCGTAGCATCCTGCCAGAGATTCGTTCGTCGAGCGAGGTGTACGGCGAGGTCGCCATCGATTCGCCGCTCAAAGGCATTCCGATCGCTGGCGCCGCGGGCGACCAGCAGGCGGCGTTGTTTGGGCAAACGTGTTTCGGCCGCGGGCCGGTCAAAAACACTTACGGCACCGGCTGCTTCACGCTGATGAACACCGGTACGCAGGCAGTAGCTTCGCAAAACAAACTGCTGACGACCGTTGCTTGCAAGCTAGGGCAAACCATCGAGTACGCCGTCGAAGGCAGCGTCTTCATTGGTGGCGCCGTGGTCGGCTGGTTGCGTGATGGGCTGGGAATCATCCATACCTCGGATGAAGTGGAAGCCTTGGCGACTTCGGTCCCCGATAGCGGCGGCGTTTATCTCGTGCCTGCCTTTGCAGGCTTGGGGGCGCCCCATTGGGATCCACACGCCCGCGGCACAATCATCGGGATGACCTCGGGAACGACCGCCGCCCACATCGCCCGCGCGGCGCTCGATAGCATCGCCTTGCAGAGCGCCGACTTAGTCGATGCGATGCGTGACGATACGACGAGCGACATTTCAGAACTGCGTGTCGATGGCGGAGCAGCCGTCAACGATACGCTGATGCAACGGCAAGCCGATTTGCTGCAGATACCGGTCGTCCGGCCGACGGTTATCGAAACCACCGCCCTCGGCGCCGCCTATTTGGCGGGGCTGGCAGTGGGAGTGTGGCCTAGCCGAGAAGAGCTGGCCGGGCAGTGGCAAGTCGAGCGCCGCTTCGAACCCCAAATCTCGGCCGACCAAGCCGCCGCGACACGCGGCCAGTGGCGACGAGCCGTCGAGCGTTCTACCGATTGGGCGCTGCACGGATGACCACGCCCACCACCGATGACCACGCATTTACGCGCGAAGCTCAGCTTGCGAAGCTGACAGCTGGTGAATTGTTCGACCTGTTTGTCGTCGGCGGTGGGGCGACCGGCTTGGGCGTCGCGGTCGACGCCGCCAGCCGAGGTTATCGCGTCGCCCTATGCGAGCAGAGCGACTTCGGCAAAGGCACTTCGAGCCGCAGCACGAAACTCGTACATGGCGGTGTCCGCTACTTGGAGCAAGGCCACGTGGGGCTCGTTCGCTCAGCGCTCTACGAGCGCGGACTCTTGCGACAGAACGCCCCGCATTTGGTTGCACGCCTGCCGACGATCGTGCCGCTTTATCGTTGGTGGGAGCCGTTCTACTACCGCATCGGCCTTGCCGTGTACGACCTGCTGGCGGGCCGGTTGGGCTTCGGTCGGTCGCACCGGCTCTCTCGCGCGGCCACGCTGCAGAGACTGTCCAACCTTAACGGCGACGGGCTCACAGGAGGCGTTTGCTATTTCGACGGCGTTTTTGACGACACGCGACTACTCATCGACCTCGCCCAGACGGCTGTCCAGCATGGCGCCGCTTGCGCGAACTACACCCGCGTCGATGGCTTTCTGTACGACGGCCCCAAAATCATCGGAGCAAAGGTGACCGATCTGGAGTCGGGCGCCATGCATACCGTGCAAGCCAAGGTCGTGGTGAACGCCGCCGGGCCGTTTGGCGACGCGGTGCGCACGCTCAGCGATCCGGATGCCGACCCCTGGATTCAGCCGAGTCAGGGGACGCACATCGTGCTCGACCGCTCGTTCATGCGAAGCGATGCGGCGATGATCATCCCCAAGACATCGGACGGCCGTGTCGTGTTCGCCGTCCCTTGGCACGACCGGTTGCTCGTCGGCACGACCGACACCGCCCGAGACGATACGCCGCTCGAACCACAGCCGCTCGCAAGCGAGATCGACTTTCTACTGGAAACGGTCGCCGAATACCTTACTAATAAGCCAACTCGCGATGATATCCAGTCGGTCTTCGCCGGCTTGCGGCCGCGGGTGAAGCAGGGCGAATCGAAAGCGACCGGGAAGCTGGGGCGTGACCACCAAGTACGCGTCGACGACGCCGGCCTGGTCACGGTGTTGGGTGGCAAGTGGACTACCTATCGCAAAATGGCGGAAGACTGTGTCGATCGCTGTGCGGAGCTTGGCCGGTTGGCGCCGGCGGCTTGTAAGACAGCCAGCCTGCCGATTGTGGCGCCCCAGAGCGATGACACCACGGCGTTTCGTCACTACGGCGCCAATGCGGCCGCCGTGCGTGCTTTGATTGAAAGCGACCAAGCCTTGGCGGAGCGGCTCGACCCGGAGCTGCTCTATACGGTGGGCGAAGCCGTGTGGGCAATCCGGCATGAAATGGCCCGGACGGTCGAAGATGTCCTCTCGCGGCGACTGCGTGTCTTGCTATTGGACGCCGCTGCTGCGATGCGAATGGCGCCCCGCGTTGCGGAACTCATCGCCGCCGAGCGAGGATACGACGCCACTTGGGTAGCGGACGAGACGGAGCGCTTCAACGGAGTAGCGCGTGGTTATCTTGCGTCAGCAAGCGGCGAGCGGAATTGATTCGCAGCGAGGGTCGCATCCCACTAACGCGGTGGCGAGAGGTTGCGTTCACGCTTTGATGCGAGCGCCAGTTGGCAGAAAGCGGTCCGGCGTGGTTGGCGCCGGGCCGGTAGAGTTGCAAATCTCTAGCCATGCTTTCTGCTTGTTAACGATTGGCGCCTGATTGCTTCCGTCGGTGCTCAACTGCATTACCAGTTCCCAAGCCGCTCTACCTAGCATGGTGGCGTCTTGGCAAACGGCCGACATCCGCGGGAAGACCGAGTTGCGAATGTCAGTATCGTCAAACCCGACGATCGACAAGTCGTCCGGGATACGCACGCCCATCCGATGAGCTTCTATCATCGCCCCCACGGCAACCAGCGGGTCGGCAATGTAGAGCGCGGTTGGCCGATTGGGCATGCCGAGCAGGTTGCGTAATAGCTGGGCGCCATCGAAACGATGAGGCGGTACGCGACATATCAGCGACTCGTCAATCAAGCCGTGCTTTTCCAAGACAGCGCGATACGCCAGCAAGCGGTCCAAGTGGTCGCCGTCGTCTCGTTCGCACGCGGCGAACGCGATGCGTGTGTATCCTAGCGAAACAAGATGATCTACGGCTTCTTCGCTCGCGGTCCGCGACTCGGCATAGATGAACGACAGCTTGTCGCATTCAAAATGGTCGCCCAGCACCACCAGCGGCAATCCTTCGCTGCCAAGCTCGGTGGCGAGCGCTCGCTCGTTCGCCGTGCAGCGTAATACCGCGCCGCGGATCCCTTTGCGTGCAAAAAACTGCCGCAAAGTTTCTCCAGGGGCTCGATCGCGTTTTAGGTCGACGATCGTGATGTCAAAATCTGACTCCCGCATCCCCTCCACCATGCCCTCCAGGCAGGACGAATCGTAGGGTGAGCCGACTGTGTAGGGGCCAACGTACACCAGCGCCACCGAATCGAGCGACCGCCGGCCCACTTTGGGGGCGTAGTCACAAACGTCCACCGCCTGCATCACTTTGTGACGCAAATCGGGAGCGACACTATCGGTCCCGTTCATTACACGGGAGACCGTGGCGATGGATACCCCTGCCGTGCGGGCGACGTCTCGTATGGAGGGCATAGCAGGCTGCCTGAGGAGCTGAGTAACAGTTTCTGGATTATGCTCAGCCACCCAGAAACTCGTCAAGCAGTTTTGCCGGCAAAATCGGAAATAAAGGGTCAATAATGTGCATGAAAATGACCTAAGCCCTACAAAATGAGTCATGCATGCGGGTGTTAAATTTCTTTTTTTCGGCAAAAACCGTTGACGACCCCGTAGCCAGTGCATAGGCTACTAGGAACTGTTACTTATCTGTTTCTTGTCTTGTGTTCCTCCAGCTTGCTAC
>JBCDCL010000053.1:0-10635 GCA_039182175.1 Planctomycetota bacterium | reverse complement strand
GCGTGTCGCCGACCACGAGGAACAACTGGCGTCTGTCGCCTCGAGCCAGTACACGGCTGGGTAGGCTTGAGCGATGACATCTGTCTGCGTGTCTCCATCTACATCGACAAACAAGCATGCATCAACATTCAGGCCCAGGTCGACGCGGCGCCAATCGGCCGCCATCGTGCCTCCGGGATTCTCATAAAAGTAGCGACCCGAAACGAGATCGAGGTCGCCATCGCCGTCAGCATCCGCCGCATCGAGTCCGAAATAGCGGAGCCATTCTGGTGGGTCCCAGTCGCCCCATTTGCTCCGAGATGTGTCGATCGCAAAATAGGTCCAGCCTGATTCGCTAACGGGCGCCGGCCGCGCGACTTCCTCTCCGCACGAAACGCCAATCAGCGGTGTCCAAAGACATGCGACAATGATGACAAACGTCGGCAACTTCATTTCTGATTGTCTCCGTTTGCGGTGTAGGGGTTGAAGAACGCGCGAATCGGCGTTTCCTCCCAACTGCGAGCGGTGACAATGTCGTCATCGCCATCGCCATCGAGGTCGCCAACGTTTGCCTTGTAGGCGCTGGTCTCTGCAAGGACTTGTTCCGACCATTCTTGGCCCGAGCCATTGTTCCAGAAGACCACCACCTTCGGCGTATCGGTGCGGATGAGGGTCGCCGCCAAAACGTCGAGATCGCCATCCTTGTCGAAGTCGGCCAGCCGCATCGAATGGCAGTAGTCGACAACTGCGATCGGGTGATCCACCCAAGCTTCGGGTCCCTCGCGTGGTGATTCGCAGGCATACCAAGTCACCTGATAGCCCGTCTTCTCTGAGTGCCCCATGACGACGTCCGTTCGACCATCGCCATCAATGTCGCCGGCGTCGACCATAACACTGTGGTCTTGCCATCCACCCGTAACGTCTTGGAACCATTGGGGGTCGATGTCGTGTTCCGGCCACGATGCTGTCCGATCTTGGCCAGGATTCTCACGCCAGAATCCGTTCATCACGGCGTCGAAGTCGCCATCGCCGTCGAGGTCGGCGCTTGCCATACCTTCACGTTGGCGATTCGCCATGCGATTTTCGACCCACCTTACCTCGCCAGATTCCGTTGGCTGCTGATAATAGACCACCAGAAAGTGCTTGGTCCGAACCAACAAGTCGAGCGTTCCGTCGCCATCAAAATCGTGTGCCTCAAGGTCTTTGGCTTCGCTGCCGCGTTCGGCGATCGCCACGTGATGTTCGGTCCATTCCGCGTCTGGTCCACGATTTTCGTACCAGTAAATGTCCGCTAATCCATCGTCGCCTTTGGCCGCTACGACATCTTGATCGCCGTCGGCATCAAGATCGACAGCCACAACGCCATCGCCAAACAGATGGCCTTCTCCCAAGATGATCTGGCGATCCCAACTTGGCGCCCGCAGCCAAGTGATGCTGCCATCGTTGTCGAGTCCGCGATTCGACGACCAAGTGTGCAAGACAATGTCGTTGAGCCCATCGCCATCTAAGTCACCGATCGCTGTCCGACCGCTAGCCTCGGCAATGACCTCCGTTCGAAAGGGAAGCAATTCGCCCGCGTGAGCAGGTGATAAAGAGAGAAGCAGTACGGCAGTAGCTGCCCAGTGCATCAAAGCAACAGGGAGACGCAAACCCACGTGCTCTACGAGTCTCATATTTTGCCTCGCGCCAGAAAAGTTAGGTGGACGCTTTGAAAAGGTAGGAGTGCGACGGCTCGAAGTCTTTATGCAAGAAATCCAGGACTCCTAACGCACTCATAGACAGAGCCCTAAGGACTCTACATCCCCGCTTACTCCCTTGCAAACGTGAGCATTCGGAAGTGGGAACGGTTGCCAACGATTGTCGCGCGCCAGCATTCGGAGAAACAGCAAAGCTCCAGAAAGAATGCGTTTGCTGATTCGCATGTGACAGGCGAGAAGATTGAGCGGATGCCTTGATGATTCTTGACGCTGTGATTGCAAACACATGGTTGAGCGACGCACAACAACGGCAGCAAATCTTGCTCTTTAACGCTGACACTGAAATCGAATGTGGACCCTAGAACAATCCACCGCGTCGACTGGACGGCGAAGGGTACAGGTACTGGCTGATTCGATGCGGGGGCCACCGCTTGGTCGGTCGCTAATGACACACCTGGGGCGATCCGTGACAATCACGCGGTGTATAGTGAATCACGCTACCGTATTGCAACCGACGCACTCCGGCGTGTCTTGCGTTTAGTCTTGTTGCCTAGCCGGCCAGCGTCACTTTACCCCCAGAACAAGCTGCCATGAGATCGCGGGCCCAAGCGACCGTAAGCCGGATTGTCTCCATTTGGACCGACCGTCAAGTGGCGGCGTCGGCTGCCGCGATCGCCTTCTTCGCCGTGCTGTCGCTCGCTCCAATGCTTGTCTTCGCGACTGCCGCGGCGACACAGTGGCTCGGTGAAGAAGCCTCTCGAGAGCTCACCATCGAGCGACTGCAGCAGTTCGCGGGGCCTGAGTCAGCCGAACTTGCCCGCTCGGTTCTCGACAGCCCCTCGTACGACCGCTTCGCCAAGCAGTCGCTGCTGACTAGTGTTCCGTCTGCAGTGCTCTTACTCTACGGCGCGTCTGGGGTGTTCGCTCAGCTCCGCCGAGCCTTGAGCCAGATCTTTGGTAAACGTGCGTCGAACCGTCAGGTCGCGATCGCATGGCTGATTGGGCGGCTCATCGCGGCAGCGGGCGCGATCGTGGGCGGTTTGCTCTTCCTCGTTTCGCTTGTCGTTCCGCTTGTCCTTCAGACGGCGAGCGGCTGGCTCTCCGAGACGCTTGGCGTAGGTGAAACGATTTGGAGCTACGCGTCATGGGCAACTACCCTGGCGGTTGTGTTCGTCGTTTTCCTCAGTCTGTTCGCCGGGCTGACGCGGCAGCGGCCGCCTTTGCACTTGCTAGCAATCGGCGCGGCGGCGTCCACGATCGGCTTCGAGCTCGGTCGTTGGGCGTTTGGCGCCTACGTGACGCACAGCTTCATCGCAACCGCCTACGGACCAGCAAGCTCGCTCGTCGCCTTCCTGCTGTGGATGTTCTATTCCGCGAACGTCGTCTTGTTTGGCGCCGTAGTCGCCCAAGCGCTTCGAGACCGCACAACTGAAACCACCGCGGACTAAGCCACTACTACCGCTCGATCATCTCGCGGAGCATCATCGCCGCATTGAGCCTAAAAGGCGGCGGAGCTACCACAACGGAGCGCGTCAGCAAAGAACGCCAGCTCTCCTTCGCCAGGGAAAAGACCTGCTCTGGTGAGGTTGCGTAAGTGGCATGCTTTGGGAGTCGTCCACCCTGCTCCCGGCCCCAAGAATGGACGCCAAGGCAGGCAAGTCTGCAGCAGAAATCAGCCCGAGGCGAAATTTGTGAGTCCACGCTGGGTTGGCTAGAATTCGAACTGCCTCGTAAATGCTTGCGAGGCAGTGCGTTAGACGATGACCCAATTGGGAAATCCAGGTTCAAGCGTTGGCGACGCATTGCGTCATCTCCAAACTCTTCACTTAAGACCCCCACCATGCTCTCGCGTTCCACTCTCTGCTGCGCGGTTGTGGTCGCTCTTGTGGTCTGCCCAGCACGGCACGCTGACGCGCTCAATTTCACCTGGACCAACAGCGGTCCAGGCAGCAACTGGGATGCGCAGAGCGGCTTCCCTTCGTTCACCACCAACTGGTCTTCGGGCGGGATCACCGATCAGATCCCCGATACGAACGACTCGGTCGTGCTGAATTCGGCGATCACCGGACCGATCTCGGTGAACCTCAATGGCACGCGGCGTGTTATCGAAGCGACGCTCCAAGGCCCTTCTCCGATCACGCTAAGCGGCTCGACGCTCGAACTCGGCAACGGAGACCTCAACGCCATCATCGGTGGTGGATTCAATTACACCGTGGCGAGCGACGTAAGGATGCTCGCCACGGGCGATTGGGCCGTTAGCGGCGGGCCCGGTTCGTTGGTCGTCTCCGGCGTGGTGCAAGGAACGCCGCCGCTCATGAAGACCGGACTGGGGACGCTCGTCCTTTCGAACAACAATACTTTCACGGGCACGACCACGGTGAGCGGCGGCACGTTGCGCATCGGCGGCGGCGGCTCGACGGGCTCAATCGCCGGCAATCTAGTAAGCAACGCCACAACGGTCTTCAACCGCACGTCTAGCCACACCTTTAATAACTCGATCAGTGGCTCCGGCACGTTAGTGAAAGAACAGAGTAACACCCTAACCCTGACTGCTAACAACAGCTTCAACGGGACGACCACCATCTCCGCGGGCACGTTGCAACTTGGCATCGGGGGGACGAGTGGCGCGATCAATGGCGACATCGTCAACCACGGACAACTCCGCATCAACCGCTCAAACAATTACTTATTTTCGGGCGAGATCAGTGGCACGGGAACGCTGCAGAAATCGGGTACGGGAACGCTGACCCTTACCGGCAGCAATACCTTCACCGGCGGGACCACGGTTTCTACTGGCGAATTGCGGATCGGATCGGGTGGCACGAGCGGGTCGATCGCAGGCAACGTCAGCAATTTCTCTGAACTCGCGTTCAATCGCTCCGACGACACAACCTACAGCGGCAACATCGGCGGCGCCGGCAACGTGACTAAGCTCGGCGGAGGGACGCTCCAATTCACCGGGAATCATTCCTACACAGGAACGACGACCGTAAGCAACGGAACGCTCCACGTCCTCGATTCCGGAGCCATCGGCTCCGGAGACGCCATCATCGACAGCGGCGAGCTGCTCTTCGCCGAAGACACCGAGTTCGGCGTGCCCTGGAACAACCTTCCCAACGCGGTCACAGTCGAAGCGGGCGGCTCGCTCGCCACCGAAAGCAACATCGACATTTCCCTCGGTCCAGTCGCCGATCTTCAGCTCAATGGCGGCTCGGTCAATACGCGGCGTTTGCACTCGTTGGCGGGGAGCGTCATCACGGGGCAGGGCGCGATCAACGCCCAGGTCTTGGGCGACACTGCTTCAGAAATCCGCACGACGGGCGACCTGGCTATCGGAGACGCTACGGCTGTGAACGGCTTTTACTCAAACGGTTTCCTCGATGTTTCGTCCGGCACAACGACCCTCAATGACGCAAACACAGCCATCTTTGATTCTGCGGCGTTGGTGACGCTCGCCGCGTTGACGACCTTAGCCGCGCCAAACGGACTCACGCTCGACTTTGGCGCGAACGTCACCGGCCAAGGGACGATCGACACCCCCAACAGCGACACCACTCCGCTGGTCAATAATGGCGCCATCACGGGCGACGTGGGCAACCCAGTGACGCTCACCGGTTACGTCAAAGGGGTCGGGGTCTGCGACAATTGCAACATCACTGGCACCGACTCACCCGGCTTCAGTCCTGCGGCAGTGAACCGCGGGAGCGTCGCCTACAACGGAACCCTCGAAATCGAAGTCAGCGGGACCTCTCCCGGCAGCGAGCACGACCAGCTAAACCACGTGGTCGGGGCCGGCGTTGCTGACCTGGGCGGCGAGCTGAAAGTGACCCTCCTCGACGGGTTCACTCCCTCCTCGGGAGAGTCGTTCGAGATTCTCACGGCGACGAACGTCGTAGACACCTTTGTTACGGAGATACTGCCGGCGCTCGGCGGGGGTCTTGGGCTGGAGCTGGTCTACTCTCCGACAGCGGTCTCGCTGGTCGTGGTCGGGATCGAGGGAGACTACAACGGCGACGGCGTAGTCGACGCCGCCGACTATACCGTTTGGCGTGACTCGCTTGGGATGATCGGCGTAGGCCTTGCTGCGGATGGCGATCAGGATGGCGAAATCGACCTAGACGACTACAGCGTGTGGGTCACCAAATTCGGCCAAGTCGCTAGCGCCGCTGTGAGCGTCTCGCCCCCCGAACCAGCCTCCTTGCTTCTCTCCACTAAGGCCTGCCTCACGCTAAGCACCCAGCGGCGACGCTTGCGGTGACGAATCTATCGATCTGCGTTGCATGGCCGCCGAGTCCTTTATGCAGACTGGCGGCATGAGCCAGAACTGCTGGGACCAGCGAGGCAAGACTCCAGCTATCCGTCCCAGCTCGGTCGACTTCAACCTTCTTGGAGATCGACAGCATGGGCTGAAGGCGGGTCAGATCGGGACGCGGCGAGTCGTCCCAAACGCTCGAAAACCACGAGAAAACGCGACGCCGAACAATCTGGCGCCGCGTCAAGCGAGAAGCGGAGGACAAGGGACCCTTTTTTCAGGATCGCCGTAAGCTTCTGTTGCACCTTGATTTTCGTCTCAAATCGTTCTCCAGCAATGCCTTAACAGCGGCTTGTGATTGTGCATCTGTAGTCAGGAACTCTCAGGATTAATGCGTGATCGGCACACTGGGTCGATCAGCTGTACCGATGGTGTCTTCCCTCGGAGAAGAGCGATGCCACGGAACACCAAGGACACGGATGCTGCCTCCCACAGCGTACCCAGTCATCGGGATGACTCTTTGACGGGCTTGCCAGCTGTGTTCACCCAGGCCGCAGTGGAAGGACGTCGCATAGCAGTAAGCTATAGCCGCTACTCATCTGACCTACAAAGCGAAAGTAGTCTCCCTGACCAGCAACGAAAGTGCGAGGAGAAGGCATCGGCCCTTGGTCAAGAAATCGCTTACGCGTTTGAAGATGCAGCGCTCTCCGGCGCGAAGCACGACCGCCCCGGCTTCCAAGCACTGCTTCGTGCATGTCGAGCCGGCGTCGTCTCGACAGTGTTCGCTGAAAGCCAGAGTCGTCTAACGCGAGACTTTCTCGAAGCCCAAGAATTGGTGAGACAGTTACCAAGCGTCTACAAGGTGCGTCTGATCTTCATCGACGATGCAATCGATACGAACGGTGGGGGGGCGAAACTTCTCGCCAGCATAAATGGCATCACAAACGAGATGCAGCTCGATACTCTGCGTCATCAAGTAAAGCGTGGTCAGACGGGTGTCGTCCGCGGTGGATTCTCGGTTGGAGATCTGCGATACGGATATACCAGCGAACCGGTTGATCCTGATGCCGCAGCAAAGAGACGTCGAAACGATCCGAAGCCCAAAATGCGATATAAGATCGACCAAGAACAGGCAGATTGGGTCAAATGGATCTTTGAGCGCTACGCAAATGATCACTGGGGTTTGCGTCAAGTCGCCAAGAGTCTTAACGATCAGAAAGTTCCGCGAGACTCCCGTGCCCAGCGTGATCAGTGGACGTTTCCCATTGTCCGCGAAATTCTTGCCTGCCGAAAATATATTGGCGAGTGGGAGTGGGGAGCTAAGGAGAACGTACGCGATACAGAGAACGGCAGAGTGTTTCCACGCCAGCGAGACGCCGAATCGCCAGAGTGAATTGTCCGCCAACTTCCCGAACTTAGGATCGTCTCGGATGAACTATTCGACGCAGCGGCAAAGCGACTAGAGCAAACGCGACGGACCTTCAAACCTAAGCGGGACAGGAGAGGGCGTCTACACGGTTCGCCCTGTGGAGGACAGGGAAGAAAGGCCGCACGCTTACTGAGTGGTTTACTCGAGTGCGAAACATGCGGTCGAAGGATGGTCGGGTTTGGAGAGTATTACAAGTGTCCAGACAATCTGAAGGGTGCTTGCAGCATGGAAACTCAGGCGCCTGCCCCTCTCGCTGAAAAGGAGGTGCTGAGCCACCTCACCCGTCGCATCCTTGAAGACTCTGCATTTATCGATCAGTGCGTTGCCATGGTCGAGTCACGAATGCGTGCTGCCCATCTCGAAACGCCGTCGCGGCTCGCACGCCTGGAGCGAGAATTGGAATAAGTCGATAGAAGATCAATCGCCTTTTAGATTCGATCGAAAGAGGGGAGGACGCCGAAGAAGTTAAGATTCGCCTTGGCGATCGTCGGGCGGAGAAAGGCCGACTACAGTCGGAAATTGAGCGGAATCGTGTGAGTACGCCGCCTACATTCAAGGGACCGACACGTGAATACGTGCTGGATCGCTTGAAGGATCTGCACTCAACCCTCCAGGGCGACATTGCTGCCGCTAATGACGTTCTCGCTTCTCTTCTGGTTGGCGGAAAGATCACGGTCTCTGCGCATGACCAGGCGGGCAAAGTGCATAAACGGCTTACAGGTCGATTTGCCATCTCTGCGTAGGCGATGATCGACAGTTCGCTTTCTCAGTTGTCTGACGCGGCCGGCTCTGACGATAGCCGTGACGGCAAAGCGCCGGAATGGATTGAGGTCGACTTTTTTCTGAAGCCGCGTACAGAGCAGCTTGCCGACCTTGTCGTCGAGCTCTGGAAAAGCGGAATGAAACTCAAGGAGATTGGTCCGCAGGTTGGCCTGTCCCGCTCGGCAACGGACAGAGCGTTTCGACATTGGCACGAAAGTCGCGGCCTACCAACGCCGCACGGTTTCAGCAATCGAAACCGTCGCCCTCCGTCGGCAAAGATCCTAGCGCGACGCGAACACGTGCTGAAGCGTATTGACGAAGGCTAGCTAAGCTCTCAGATCGCGGACGAATTGGGATTTTCTAGAGAGACTATCCGCAAAGATATTGCCGCCGTGCACCGAGAACGAGGCTTGCCAGCTCCAGACGGTCGAAATCGTCGGAAAACGTTGAAGCGAAAAGTCCGCTGCGTTGACGAGTAATCGCCGCCACAATCTTTCGCAATTATGACGACCTTACTTGCTGCTCGCTGCAAAGCTTCGTCGCTCCACCTTCCACCGGCGAAAGTAGCAGCGGTGTAGCACGTTGCATCGGTTGCCCTACTGCAGCAGCGTCACAAATGGGGGCTTATTGCAATATCTCGATCCGTGCGCCTTGGGAGGCCATGGTGCACGTTGACTTAAGACGGTCAGTTGTGATCCATCGATTTCGCCCTCTGAAGCATGCGTGTCTTCGTATCGCCCACTAAATTTCTGACCTTCTTGCGTCATAACCGGTAAATACCAAGTCGTAGATCGCGAATGCCACCCGGCTTTCGCTCAACTCTATCTTCATCACAAGAGGCCACGTTGATGGAACTCTTGCTCGTGGCGGTCTCGCTGACTGCCACGCTGTTAGCTCTTCTACTTGCTCGTGAAACCCGCCGGCGTCGCGCTATGGAACGGTTCCTAGTGCGGCTCGGCCCTACTCGGAGGACTCCTGACCATGAAGTCACCGAGCATCCTCGCGATGCTCCTCCTGCTGACGCTCGTCACCGGGTGCAACCGTGACAAGGCGTGCAATTCTGCACCACGGTACTCTCGACGAGGCAACACCACCATGCGGCGATCTCGCCAACGAGCGATCAATTGACTTTGGCTTCGAGCCGCGCTCGATATCGCCAATGCTTCATGTCCGTCTCCGTCGACGACGCTCATGCCAACGGTCGAATGGAATCGGCTTGCTCGTGCTGACCGGCGGATCGCCATCGCCAAGCATCGTGGTTGGCACGGCGCCGCCAGCCGACTCCTGCCCGAGCGACGGGGGGCAATGGACCAGCTTCGCTGGGCTCTGGAAGAGCCGCCCACAGAGGCTGTCACGACGCTCGGTCCTCGTGACATCTTGCTCGATCTCGAGACGCTTGCAGAGGAGTTTCCCTGCCTAGAAATCGATTTGCAGCATCGTCAGGTGCAAGTGACCACCGAGCCGATTGAGCTTGAAGGGATGGCTCTTGGTCCCTTCGAGATTTCGCTCGACTGGCGCCAGATTGAAGCAGTCGATCAACCGTACTCGGTCGTCGCGCTCGATCCCCACCCCGCCGCCAATGGCGATACGGTCCATCCTCATCTGGCAGGGCGATCGCTGCGTGAAGGGGAGGGCCGGGCGGCGATTCGAGCTGCGCTTCAGGCGGGGCGACTCCTCGATTTCTTTGTCCTCGTGCGGCAAGTCTTGTCGACCTACAACTCGGCCAGTGCTTACGTCGAGCTCGAGCACTGGGAAGGGTTGACCTGCGTCGACTGTGGAGACTGGCTTGCCGCCAACGAGCGCCATGGCTGCGAAATCTGCTCCGCCGACCTGTGCAGCAGTTGTCTCGCAGAGTGTGAGAGTTGCGGCCGCTATCGCTGCTATGGCTGTCGCGGCGAGTGTAGCGAGTGCGACGACTGCTACTGCAGCGATTGCCTAAATGCCCAGGTTGACGACGAAGGTCGCTGCGAAGCTTGCCAACCTACCGATCAACCCCAAGGAGAAGCTGATGCAACGAAAACCACCACCGCGTCGCAGGCGTCGTCCCAAGCGCTGCGCCAAACGCTGTCCCAAACGGCCGCGACTGCGACTCACTCCCTACGTATGGGCCAAACTCCGGCATCTGCGTGATGCTGGTCCCACGAAATCGGCGGATTTGGCGTCTCGGCCGTGTCCGACCCACTCTTGATCGAGGATTTTCAGCTGGTATCGCAGCAAGCCGATTGGGGGGCGGTCGCGTTTGATGATGAGGCAGTCGCTGAATACTTCGACAATCATGTTGACGACGGCCTGCCGCCCCAGCGTGTCGGACGCATCTGGGTGCATACCCATCCTGGGCCATCGCCTCTGCCGAGCGGGACCGATGAAGAGACGTTCGCTCGCGTCTTTGGAGGGTGTTCGCAGGCGGTGATGCTCATCCTGGCCCAACAGGACGCGACCTACGCCCGGCTCCGACTGGCAATCGGCAGCGGCATCGAGATCCGGTTAAAGGTCCGTGTTGCCTACGAGCAAGCGTT
>JBCDCL010000052.1:0-10827 GCA_039182175.1 Planctomycetota bacterium | reverse complement strand
GTCGACGGCGGCATCCTGTGGGACGCGGTTGCCGTGCAGTACGACGCAATTCAGGTGATCGAAGTTGCCGAGCTGTCGTCGAGCAAGGCGACCGTTTCGGTTGGCGTATTGCCCTTCGCCGCCCATCCTGGCCAAGCACTACGATTCGCTCACTACTTGGCTGGTCGCGGCCGGGGGCAGCAGGTCTTTGCGGACCATGGATTTAAGCCCGCCCCACTTGCCGCCCCGGGCGCCGCGGCGTCTGGCAGCCGGTTGGTCGGCCAGGAATAGCTCGGTATGTCGTCATCAGAAACGTCATCTGCTGCTCAGCCGGCCCCGATCGAAGCAAGCGACCGATGGTTCTGGGCAACGCTCGCGATCGTTTCCGTAGCTTACTTGGCGATGCTCGCGGCGCTACTCATCGCCGACGTGGCGTATCTGGCGACCGAAGATTCGGCGACGAGCCAAGCCGGCCCGGCGCCTAATCCGCTCCTAGCCGCGCTCGGCGACGCCAACATCCGGGCGTCGATTCGGTTGACCCTCGTCAGTTGCACGCTCACCAGCTTGCTGTCGCTGGTGGTCGCCGTGCCGATTGGCTACTTGCTGTCGCGGCGACGATTCGCTGGCAAGGCGTTGGTCGACACGCTGTTCGACATCCCTATCGTGTTGCCTCCGCTGGTGGTGGGGCTGAGCTTGCTGATTTTGTTCCAGCTCTTGCCGAGCAGCTTGCGCGAGGCGGTGGTGTACCAAACGCCTGCGGTCGTCTTAGCCCAGTTCGTTGTCGCTTCGGCATTTGCGATCCGCACGATGCGAACCACTTTTGACGAGATCGACCCACGTCACGAGCAGGTTGCGCTAACCCTTGGCGCCACGCGATTTCAAGCTTTTGGCTGGGTCGTCCTGCCAGAAGCTCGCCAAGGGATGCTGGCTGCGACGCTGCTGGCGTGGGCCCGCTCGCTAGGCGAGTTTGGGCCCCTCTTAGTCTTTGCCGGCGCGACGCGAGGCAAAACGGAAGTCTTGTCGACCACCGTCTTCTTGGAGCTGAGCGTTGGCAATCTCAAGGGCGCCGTCGCTGTTTCGCTGCTGATGATCGTGGCCGCCGTGGCGGTGCTGACCATTGCTCGCATGGTGGGCGGGCGCCGTGCTGCGAATCCTTAGCATGGCCCCAATTGCTTCACGCTGACGGTCACTACCGTCGCGTCGACGATCAATCGAGCGTCACGCTCGCGCCGTCCAAGCCCTCGGCCGAAGCAGCTACCGAGGCTTCGCCCTCTGGCAGCACAATCACCAAGGCTTTGCCCCGGAAGGTGTTGATCCGCGGCTGCACGAAGCTCGCCATCTTGGTGGGCGATGCTGTGCCGACCGCCATCAACTGGGCGCCCGAAAGCTCTAGCTCGATATCGATCTCGGCGGTCGGAACCACCCGGCCCTCGGCGTCTTGCACTTCGAGTCGCACATAGCGTGGACCGTCGGCGAAGCCCTCGATCTCCGGCTCTACGATGAGCTTCAGCTTCGCAGGCGAGCCAGTCGTGACGAGCTGCTGGGTAACTTCGGTCCCATCGGCCCGCACGCCGTACGCCTGGAGCGTGCCTGGTTCGTAGGGCACGGTGAAGTAGGTTTTGAGTTCTGCATTCTCGTCGACCGGCTTCTCGGCGATTTTCTCGCCGTTGAGCCGCAGACCGACACGCTCACAATTGGAATAGACCGACACCTCTAGCTCGGTGCCCTTCGAGACAGGCCAATCCCAGTGCGGCAGTTCCTTGGGCCATCCCCAATAGCTCAGCGATTCAACCATGCCGTCGGGA
Organism: Planctomycetota bacterium; assembly: GCA_039182175.1. Taxonomy (GTDB): domain Bacteria; phylum Planctomycetota; class Planctomycetia; order Pirellulales; family Lacipirellulaceae; genus JBCCQL01. Next base: position 9,043 of record JBCDCL010000052.1, on the reverse strand, counting down.
ATCGGCTCATGGACGAGCACTTCCAGATCGCTCAGCCCCCACACAACGTCGCGATACTGCGACTGCGGCTTCTTGTCGCCAATGATGTCCAGGTCGCCACACCAAGCGATGAACCAAGGCCAGGGTTGGCGGTACTGCTTTTCGGCTTCCCCCTCGTCGTAGATGTTGTGCGCGAGGCCCGACTCGCCGATGTAGTCGATGCCGGTCCAAACAAAGTCGCCAATCACGTAGGGCAGTCGTTCGACATTGCTCCAGAACCAATACGAACGCACAGGGAACGACTCGGAGCCGACCATGATCCGGTCGGGGAATTGCTCGTGATCGCTCTCATACGCCTTGGCCATATAGTTGTAGCCGCCGATGTCGAGCGGCTCGAAGGCGGGTGGTGTATCGGACCAGTCTAAGTCGGCGTTGTCCCAAAATTCGCAAATGGCGTTGGTCACCGGTCGCGTGGAATCGATTTCCTTAACGGCAGCCACCAGTTGCTTTGCCAAGGCGATGCCGGCCGGCCGGCCACGCTCGGTAATTTCGTTGCCGATGCTCCACATAATCACCGAGGGGCGATTGCGATCGCGTAGCATCATCGCCCGCAGGTCTCGCCGCCAGCGATCGGCGAAGTGAATGTGGTAATCGCGGGGACGCTTGGGCAGCCGCCAAACGTCGAAGGCCTCGTCCATGACCATCATGCCGAGCCGATCGCACGCATCGAGAAACGATGCCGATGGCGGATTGTGGCTGCAGCGCACGGCGTTGAAGCCCGACTCTTTGAGCAGCTTGATCCGCCGGGCATCGGCAGCACGCCACGCCTCGGCGCCAAGGATGCCATTGTCGTGATGCAGGTCACAGCCGCGGAGTAGCGTCGGTTCGCCATTGAGCAAGAAACCACGCTCGGCAGAGAATTCGAGCGACCGCACGCCGAACGGAAGCTCCGCGACATCGGCAACCTGCCCGGCAGCTTTGAGGGTGATCTTGGCGGTGTACATGTCGGGCGAATCGGGCGACCAGAGCCGGGGGTCTGCCACCTTCGCTTCTGCAGCGAATCGTCCCTCGCCGTTGACTGCTTGCAACTCCGTTTCGGCAACCACGTTGCCTTCGTCGTCGACGATCGCCACGGAGACTTCGTGAGTCTTGTCTCCGTCCGGTTTGTTTTGCGTCGCGAGATGACCGGTGACGCTCACGTTGGCGGACGCCTGGGAAATGTCGCTGGCGATGATTTGCACGCTGAGAGCGTCAATCGCCGCGGCGGGCAGGACGCTCATCTTGACGCCGCGATACAGGCCCGAACCGATGTACCAGCGACTGTTGTCGCCGACATTCTCGGCGCGAACCGAGATCATATTCTTCTCACCATCCGGCTCCAGGAAGTCGGTGATATCGATGCTAAAGGGCGTGTAGGCATAGTCGTGCGAGCCGGCCGCCATGTTGTTGACGTACACGACGCTATCGACGGCGACTCCGTCGAAGTGAACGATCACGCGGTCATCGGGATTCGCCCGCTGCGTGCGAAACGCCTTCGTGTACCAGCCGATGCCACCAATCGTGTGGCCCATGTCCTTGCGATTGGCAGACCGCTGAAAGGGGCCGACATCACCCTCGGGACGTTGGCCGGGAATGTCTTCGATGCTCCAGTCGTGCGGAATGGGCGTCGGGCGCCACTTCTCGGCATTCAGTTCGGGCGTCATCGCTTGAATCAAGTAGCCAGCCAAGCCACCGCGGCCGACCGGGTCATCCTCTGCCTCGCCGCGATAGAAGAGCCAGCCCTCGTTGAAATCGACGCCGCGCGTCGAGGGTTCGCCGGCGCCCACTTGTTGCGGCTCGTTAGCGGCCAGGCAGCTGGTGGCGCCAACGCCGGCGACGATCAAGGCGACCGCAAACAAGAATCGTAAACCCAGCATGGCGTGGCGGCAGCGAGACGAGGTGGCGAGCAGCGACATAAATTTACCCAGCGGAAGCATCGTTGATGAAAAAACGGCGATGAACAGCGGCGATGAAAAGCGTTGAGAGAATCGCGAAGGCGAATCGCAAGAGGCAGACAGGCTGCCCAGAGGACCGACATCGATTCCCTAGCGACTACTGTAACTACGGATGGCCGCTATGGCGACAGCCGGCTCAGATTCCAGTCGGTTCCGACGCGGGTGTAGACCAGCCGGTCGTGCAATCGGCTCGGCCGGCCCTGCCAGAATTCGATCGCGGTCGGGGCCACGCGGTAGCCGCCCCAATGCTCGGGCCGGGGGACGTGACCCTCGGGCCATTGCTCTTCTAGCTCCGCCAGCCGCTGTTCGAGCACTTCGCGACTGGCGATTACCTCGCTTTGGTTCGACGCATGGGCGCCGCGGCGGCTATCGATGGGCCGGCTATCAAAGTAGGCGTCCGACTCGGCAGCCGAGACCTTGGCGGCCGGCCCTTCGATCCGAATTTGCCGTTCTAGCTGCGGCCAGAAAAAGACGAGCGATACATTCGGATTGTCGGCCAGCTCTTGCCCCTTGCGACTGTCGTAGTTGGAGTAGAAGACGAAGCCGCGCTCGTCGCAGCCGCGGAGCAACACAATCCGCGCCGATGGCCGACCGGCTTTATCGCATGTCGCCAGCGTCATGGCGTTCGGCTCCGGCAAGCCTTTGTCGACCGCCGCGTCGAGCCATGCTTGGAACAGCTCCAACGGATCGCTCGGTGCGTCCGATTCGAGGAGCGTATCTTTGTTGTATTCGGTGCGGCGATGCGCCAGCGACATAGACTCTTCTCCCGTGTGAGCAACGCAGTATCGGCAGCGGCGTGGCCTACGCGAATAAGCGGCCAGCCTTGCTACGGGAAATTATTGTCGCAAGCTCCGGGAGAGGAAGCCCGCTAGCCGCCGGTGATGGCCCGCAGTGGGACCCGCGTGTGGGCGACCAGCACCGGGGCCTCGATTTCGACGTCCGTATCCTCGGCCGTCGCTTCCGTCGGTTCGCGGAGTTCGTCGCCCCTACGGTCTTCGCCCGATTGCTGACTTTGTTTGCAACTTTGGCACATCAGTAGCACGTAGCCAGCCGGCACCAGCGAGAGAGCAATCAGCGTGGCTCCGGCGACGCCGCCTGAGATGGTCGTCGCCAGCGGCGGCCAAAATCCTCCGCCGGCCAGCAATAGCGGCAAGAAACCGGCGATGGTGGTTAGCGTCGTTGAAAAGACATGACGGCTACTCTTGACCACCACATCGCGTACCGCGTCGGGATCGCCAGTGCGGGCCTTTTCGTCTTCGCGTAGGGCGGCTAGCACCACGATCGAGTCGTTAATCGCCACGCCGGCCAGGCCCATCGAGCCAACGATCGCCATAAAACCGAAGGGGTAGCCAGCTACCGCCAAGGCGCCCATGCCGAGGCCAATCGACAACAGGCCGACCGCGCCGATTAGCCCCGCCATGCGGAAACTGCCAAACGCCATCACCAGCGTCGCCACCATCAGCACCATCAGCAGGCCAACGTTCGACATCAGGTTGCCAACGGCTTGGTCACGCTTGTCCGCTTCGCCACCGTACTGCAGGCGGTAGCCGGGCGGCATTTCGAGACCCGCGGCCGCAAGCCGTTCTTGAAAATCGCCCAGCACCTGGGCCGGCAGCACGCCCGCAGTGATGTAGGCCCGCACTTCGTTCATCCGTTCGCTATTGAAGTGCGGAATGGCGGCAATCTCGGGCACGAGGTTGATTTTCGCCAGTGCCGACAAGGGCAAGTGAGCCGCTGCTTGATTGGACGCGGCGCCCTGCATGCCAGGAGGTGAAAGCGCAAGCGACGAGACTTCGCTGATGTCGCCTCGCAATTGATCGCTGACGCGGACTCGCACCGGCAGATCTTCGGTCGCTTCGAGGAGCGAACCACCAACGGCGCCTTCGAGCGTGTTATCCAGTTGCTGAGCGATCGCTCGATGGTCGAGGCCTGCTAGCCGAGCTTCGGACTCGTCGACAGCGACCGAAAGTTTAGGCAGTGCTTCCGACAGATCCGAGACGGTGTGCAGCACGTCGGGCGTTTCGGCCAAAACACGCCGCACGGTGGCGCCCAGGTCTTGCAGCACGTGCAGGTCGGGACCGAAGAGGCGAACTTCGATGGGCGCCTCGAACGGTGGGCCTTGCTCCAGTTGGCGAACCAAAAATCGTGCCTCAGGCAGCGCCGCGTCGAGCTGCAACTGTACCTGGCGAATGATTTGCTCAGAGTCTTCGGCCGTGTCGAGCTGCACGATCGCCTGCGCGTATTGCGGCACGCCTTCGCGATTGGCCATCATGTTGTAGTAAAACGACGGTGCGCTCTCGCCTAGAAACCAATCGACCGCCGTGACGTGCTCGCCTTGTTTGATCAGCCGGCTGGCGTCGTTGACCAGTTGCTGCGTTCGTTCAAGGGGCGTGTGGGCAGGTAGTTCGACTTGGATCTGAAACTGATCCCGGTCTGCCGGCGGGAAAAACTGCTCGGTCAGCGTCGTCGCCCCGATGAAGCCGGCGATCGGTAGCACAGCGCCCAAGCCGACGCCCAGCAGCGGCCGGCGGAACATTCCGCCAAGCACCCAGCGATAGCCTTCGGTGACTCGCGGCAAGTGCAAGCCATTCGACCACCAGTGCTGACGCCTGGCCGTTTCATTTGCTTTGCCGGCAAAGATGGCGGCGATTGAGGGCGTGACGGTCATCGCCAACAAGAACGAACTGCCAACCGCCAGGATGACGCTCAACGCAATGGAGCCTACGAATTCGCCCGCCGGGCCGGGCATCAAGGCAATCGGGGCGAACGACAAGATGGTGGTAAGCGTCGAACCAAACAGGGGCGCCGCCAAGTGGCGAACCGATTTGCTCACGGCGTCACCGCGTTCCATTCCTTCGTTGAGGCGGCCGCGAATCTCATCGACAATCACAATCGCATTATCAATGAGCAGCCCAAGGGCGATGATCAAGCCGGTGACCGACATCTGATGAATCGGAATGCCAAGCGTCCGCATCCCGGCGAGCACCATAAGCGACGCCAACGGCAGAGCGGCGCCGACGACCATCGCACTCCGCCAGCCCATCATCACCCAGATGACCAGCATGACGGCGCCGGCGCCAACAAGCAGATTGCTCAGCAACGTGCTTAGCCGCGTTTCGACGTAGGGGCTTTGCTCGAAGACCGTGCGGAGCGTAATCGCTGGCGGCAAACTCTCTTGGAACTGGGTGATGGTCTCGGCTGCGTCTTGAGCCCAGTGATCAATTCGCTTGTCGGCACGCACCAAGGCGCCGATCGCAATCGCCGGTTTGTCGTCGACGATGGCGAGGCTTCGTGGTGGGTCGATAATCCCTTTTTCGACATCGGCGATATCGCCAAGCGAAACAAACGCCGCTCCACCACCCGGCGTACTGCCGGCGCCCATCGCCGCGCCGTAACGAATGGGCGTGGCTTCGATCCGCTCTAAGCTGTTTAGCTCGCCATCGACTTCCAGTAGCAACGCACTGTCGGACTGACGCAATAGGCCAGCCGCAATCTTGGAGTCGCTCGCCTCGATCTGACGAGCAACATCGGCGACCGACAGACCTAGTGTCGCTAGTTCTGCTTGGCGAATGCTAACGGTGATCTCTTCGGCCGGATCGCCAAACGTGTCCACCTCGCGAGTGCCGCTCACAGCCCGCAGTCGCTGTTCAAGCTCTTCGGCGTTGCGCCTCAGCACCGCGTAGTTGGCCGGCTCTGGCAATTGCCACACCAGGGCGACCACTTGGGCGTAGGCAGTAACTTCAAGCTGGTCAAAATCGGGCTCCAGTACGCCAGCAGGCAACAGCGGCTCGGCATCGTCAATCTTGTCTCGCACACGTGACCAGATTTCTTCCGACTCGTAGACATCGTCTCGCAGTTCGACGGTGATCGTCGAAATGCCAGCCCGACTGGTCGAACGTAGCTCCTTGATCTCAGAGATCTCTTCGAGCTCTTCTTCGATCGGCTCGGTAACCAGGGCTTCGACGCGGTCTGCTTTGGCGCCGGGGAAGCGGGTGTTGATCACTGCCACCCGCTGCGTCAGCACGGGGTCTTCCATCCGTGGTAGCAAATAGAAGGACGAAAGCCCCGCGACGGCGATGAGGGCAATCACCAAGACCAGCAACCGGCGGTTGTCGTAGAACAGGCTTGTCATGAGGGTGGTCTAGGTGGTTGATTGCGAGAGGCTTGGAAGGCGGTGAAAGCGACGCTGCTTCGGTTAGCGATTTACGATGGCGACCCGCTGGCCCGCCACGACTTTGTGACCACCGGCAACGACAATCCGATCGCCTGCTTGAAGAGTGCCGCGGACGAACGAGCGGTCGCCTTCGGTATGCAAGAGTTCAACGTCACGCTTGGCGATCGTTTGATTCGGGCCATCGCCATCGACCACGTACACCGCCCACAAGCCACGCCGATGGGGAGTAAGTGCCGACGTTGGCGCCCAGATGCCTGACTTGTTGATGGTCTCGGCAAGCAGAATGCGAGCGACCTGCCCCGCCACCAACCGCTCGCCTTCGGCGGGCAAGACTTCGAGCACCACATTCTGGGTGCGCGTCGTCGGATCGAGTTCCGAGCGAAGCGACTTGACGCGAGCGTCGTGCTGGCGACGGTTGATCACTACTTTGACTGGGTCGCCAACGTTCAGCCGGCTTGCCGATTCGACGGGCACGCCGACCCACGCTTCGAGGCGGTTGTCTTCGATCAGATCAAAGACCGGAGTGCCCATCGGTGCGATGGCGCCCTCGTCCATGCGTCGCTGAGTAATCGAACCGGCAAAGGGCGCGACGAGCTGCGTATCTTCGATTTCGTGATTCACGTCGGCGAGCGATGCCTGGAGCGCGGCAACGCGTGCCTTTTGGGCATCTACGCGTTCGACCCGCGTGCCGGTCTCAAGTTCTTCTAGCTTCTTCTCGGCGGCCACAACACGAGCGGCTGCCGCTTTGGTGGCGAAAAAGCTCTCGTCGTACTCTTCGCGACTAATGGCCGACGTTTCGACCAACTGGCGGCGGCGCCGCAGGTTTCGCTCGGCCACATCGCGATCGGCTTGCAACGTGCGAACCTCTGCCGCGGCCGTGGCGATTGCTTCGTCGCGCGGCCCTTTGACCAACTCGGCGAGCACCGCCTTGGCTTCAGCAAGCTCTGCCTCGACCGTCTGTTTGCTGGCGATCAATCGCCGCCGGTCGAGTTCGGCAAGGAGCTGCCCGGCTTTGACGCGATCACCTTCGTCTACGAGTAGCCGAATGACTTTGCCGGGCCGCTCGAATGCAAGTTCGCTCCGGCGGGCAGCGACTAGTGTGCCTGTGTAGGCTCGCTGCACCGAGTAGGAATCGGACGGCGTCGCGACCATCACCTGTACGGGCATGGCAGCCTGCGATCGCTCGGCAGGCGGGGCGGCTTCGTCCGCTGCCAAGGATTGGGCCAGCGGTGGAACACCGACGCCCAGCGCGGTCACGATCAACGCCGACCACAGCACACCTTTCGTCAACTTTTGACGTTTCGTCAGGATGCGGCCAAAAAAAGAGGCCGAGGTCTTCGGCTGGTCGTCGGCAAGCTTGGAATCAGCAGACCGGGGCATGATCAAACAACTCCTGCTTCACGCGGTCCATATGGGCAAAGTAATCGAACTCAGTAGAAAGCTGCCGCCATCCGTAGCCGTCGAGCATTTGGTTTTGGCCTTTGCGTAGCGATTCGACGGGGCTCGGGATGCCGATCTCGCCAAGCGAATCGCTACTGGTAGATATCGTTTGGGCGCCTAGGTTGATTGACCAGAGGCCGAACACCACGTCTTCGGGACTGTAGCCGGCCGGTAGCGTGAGATCACCGTGAGTAACCGCGTCGCGGACCACGCCGCCGACGATTGCCACGCACTGCTGCTGGCAGCGGGCCATCAGGTCTCGCCGCTCAGTCGAGGTCTTCTCCCAAATGGACGAGGCGCTGACGATCTGCTCGACCAGAAAGTAGTGGGGCGCCGTCTCGACGAAGGACTCTGCCGCGGCGCCAACCGCTGCAATTCGTTCTCGCGAAGTACCATCCCACTGCGAGGCCCGCTTGAACATGTTTTGCCGCAGTTGCAGGGCTTCGTTCGCCAAGGCGATGAGGATTTCTTCTTTGTTGCGGAAGTGCTGGTAGATGGTCCCCTTGGAGTACTCCATCTCTGCCGCGATCCGCTCCATGTTGAGCCCCAGATAGCCGCCTCCCAGCAGATGGGTTTGGGCGACTTCTAGGATGCGGGCTTCTCGCTCGCGAATCTCGCGTTGTTTTCGGGTTTCTGTAACCATGACGGTTGTATTATTGACACTTCGTCAATTTTTGACAATAGGTAAATCCAGAGTCGCGAGATTCTGGAGATTCCGCGTTAGCCGCACGCGACTTGTAGACTGAATGGCTGGCGACGGCGACAATGCGTTTGTCGCTGCCCTGTAAAGAGTTGCGTCAATGGATGACGCGAGGTTTGGAAGCGGTCGGGCGGAGTTACGCCTCTTCGATGACTTCCTTCACCGGCTGGACAAAGTGGGGCGACTTGCCCTTGTCTGTCAGCTCTTTGGCCTTCTTCTCCGCCTCTTTCTTTTGGGTGTAGTCGTACAACGCCACCCGTTTGAGCGACTGATTGAAGACACCCCAGAAGGCCTTGAGGCGAACTTCGGCGGCTGCTTTTGCTCGCGATTTGCGGGCTGTCTTCTTCTTGGCCGCCTTTTTCTTCTTCTTAGGGGCTGCTGCTTCGGCTGCTTCTGCTGCCTCGGCCTCGGCACGTTTGTCCTTGATACTAACGGTCTTGCGTGCCATCGGAAGAATGCCTGGGGCTGAAGCGGTAGGATCGGCGGCGGCAAGCCGCGGGTATTCGCGTGATTGGCCCGAATGCCAAGGCGAAAAGCTTACCAAATCGGCCACGCGGCGACTACCGGCGCCACCGCTACCTATCACCGCCGTTACGGAGACGGTGGCGGCGCATTTTGGCGGATCTGGATGCCAAGTTGGCTGGTTTGCACTAACAGTGCCGGCTGGAAGTAGATGATGGGCCGCCGGACGAACTTCCCGGCCCGCTTTGGCACGCGATTGCGGGCCCAGAAGAAGGTCCGATCGACCAGCCTTAG
>JBCDCL010000051.1:0-10862 GCA_039182175.1 Planctomycetota bacterium | reverse complement strand
CTCGCTGACGGTCCAAAGCGTTAGTGGCGGCTTTGGCGCCGATGCGGGGCCCGCGGACGCCTTTATCGTTTCTGCCCACGGCGTCAGCTCGGATCCGATCGCGCGGATAGTCGACGATACCAACCCCGGCGGAGATCTCACGTTCACTGAATTTTTCGCGGACGAAATTCTGCCCGCAAACCCCGCCGCACTTACTACGATCACGAGTTTTGGCGCTGTGGAGTTCGACATCACAGCATTGGTGAACGACTGGATCGCAGGGGTCAACACAGAGTTCTTCGTAGCACTGACGGCGACAAACGACCCGCAAATCGGCAACGGTGGCTCTGGCTACCTGCACGGCTTTGTGAACAACTCTGAGACGCCTGGTTCGACTTTCCTCACAATTACGGTTCCAGAGCCGTCGTCCATCTTGATGGTCGTCTGTGCGGGTCTGATCGTTGCGTTTTGGATGGTTCGACCGGTCCGTTGTGGTCACGGACTCCACTGAGCGGCTTACACATCCCTAGCAGAAATGGAAGCGTAGTATGTCTCGATACCGAGGTCCAAAAGCCCGTATCAATCGCCGACTAGGCGGGATGATTTTTGAAAGCGCCGGCGCCGTTAAGGCTGCTGAACGCAAGCCCGACCCACCGGGCATGCAGCCGAGGCCTCGCAAGCTGTCGAAGTACGGCGAATCGATGCGTGAGAAGCAGAAGATCAAGTACTTTTACGGCTTGCACGAACGCCAGCTACGACGCTTGTTCGAAAAAGCTTCGCGGATGAAGGGCAGCACAGGCGAAAACCTGTTGCTGCTTTGCGAGAGCCGTCTCGACAGCGTGGTGCGATTGGCAGGCCTGACAAAGACGCGACCGCAAGCTCGCCAAGGCGTGGCCCACGGTCATTTTCTGCTGAATGGAAAGCCGCACGATATTCCCTCGGCTCAGGTGCGGGCAGGCGATGTGATTCACGTTCGCCGGCGGGCGAACTGCGAAACGCTTTACCGCAGTTGTCTTGAGGAAACTGGCGGCGATGCTGCCGATTGGCTTGCGCTCGATACCGAGCAGCTGAAGGTAATCGTCCATCGTCTGCCGACCGCCGAGGATGTCACGCTGCCGGTCGACGTCGGCTTGGTTGTCGAATTGCTGTCTAGGTAAATCAAGGAGTAGGCGGATGAAGATCGGGGTCTTTTACGGATCGACGACCGGCAATACCGAACAGGTGGCTCGCAAGATCGCCGCCGAACTCGAGCCGTTGGTCACCATCTGCCGCGATGCGGCGGAGGTGACGATCGAAGAGTTTTGTTCTGTTGACGTATTGCTGATTGGCGCCTCGACATGGGACATCGGCGAGTTGCAGCACGACTGGGCCGCAATTCTGCCCGAAATGGAAGACCTCGATCTATCAGGCAAAGCGATGGCGATGTTCGGCCAGGGCGACGCCTTTACCTACTCGTGGAATTACCTCGATTGTCTTGGCGAGCTTTGGGAGACGTTTGAGAAGAGTGGCGTCCAGCTGATTGGCCGCTGGCCATCCGACGGCTATGAATTTGATGAGTCGCGGGCACTGCTTGATGACGGAAACTTCGTTGGCCTAGGGCTGGACGACGACAACTACCCTGAACTAACCGACATCCGCATGTACGCCTGGCTCGCCAAAGTATGGAACGAATTGGAAGCGTTTGAATCTGGATCGTTATCCGGAGCTGCTTAGAAAATTTTCACCCCCGAAGCGGCGACGGTTTTTCGCCGGGCTCAGGTAGTGTAACAGACTATGGGGTCGGTGGTGGTTGTAGTCGAGCCTCCAGCGGTCGACGACCCAGCGGGCGTCTTTGAGGCCGGTGAATAGCTCGCGGTTAAGCAGCTCATCTCGTAGGCGGCTGTTAAAGCTCTCAACGTAACCGTTTTCCCAGGGACTGCCCTTGGCGATGAACAAGGTCTCGACCTTCGCTTGGTAGAGCCAACGCCTCAACTCGCGGGCGACGAACTCGGGGCCGTTGTCGCTGCGGATGTGCCTTGGGGCACCGCGCAAGGCGAACAGGTAGCTCAGCACGTCGACCACCTGCCGAGCCGTGAACGACTAAGCGACTTCGATCGCCAACGCCTCGCGGGTGAACTCGTCGATCACCACCAGCATCCGAATCCGACGGCCACGCTCGGAGCGATCCTCGACAAAGTCATAGCTCCACACATGGTTCGGACCAGCGGCCCGCTTGCGGACGCGGCTGTTCTCGCTGCCGCCCAGGCAGAGCCGCTTGTTTCTGCTGCTTCTTGGGGACCTGCATCCCTTCCTCCCGCCACAGGCGCTCAACGCGTTTGTGATTCACTCGCCAGCCGCGGCGGCGGAGCGCCTCGTGAATCCGGGGGCTGCCGAACCGCGGACGCCTGCGCGCGATGCGTCGCATCTCCGAAAGCAGCTTCGCTTCGCCCGAAGAGCGGCGCCTAGCGTAACGCTGCGTCGAACGTGACTGGCCGAGCACCAAGCATGCTCGACGCTCTGAGATTCGTTCCGGCCCCAAGCGGCGACGCACCTCCGAAACGGTGCGCCGACGCCGCTCGGGGCTCACCAGTTTCCCTTCGCGGCTTCCTTCAGGATCTCCATGTCGAGCGCCTGCTCCGCCACCATCTTCTTTAGACGGGCGTTCTTTTTCTCCAGAGCACGCAGCTGCTTGGCTATCTCGGGGGCCATGCCCCCCATACTTCTGACGCCGCCGGTAATACGTCTGCTCGGTAATCTCAAGCTGCTTGCAGACTTCCGGGACCTTCTGGCCCTTGCCCAAGGCAACGTCCGCAAGACGGAGCTTCTCGATGATCTGCTCTGTCGTGTGCCGTGTTCGCTTCTTCGTTCGAGAATCCTTTCCGGGTTTCGCCCGGATGCGATCCTCTCACAACAAGCGGCTTAATTTCAGGGGAGAAGGCCAGTAGGAGTTACGCTCCGGTCGTTGACGGGGGTGAAAAGGCATTCCAACCAAGGCTGTCTTTCAGCGTTTTCGTCCAACGTAGTGCTTCATAGTCTTTGGAGAGGCAACAACAGCGAAGCACTACGTAACGGAAAAACGCTAAATTTACGCCGCTTTTGCGTAATAACTTAGTGTCGGACGGTTAGCCTTCAAGCGAGATGTCGTAGTTTTGACAGGTCTCTTTCGATTAAGAATATCGATGGTGACTGAATGCTAGCACTGGTGTATGTTCGCAAACCGAGCAAGTCATCGGCATCGATCAAACACGGAGGTTAATGATGAACGAGCTGGCGCCGGGGACGATGAGCAATTTTGAAGAGCCCGTCATCAAACTCCTTGCAGACCGTATTGCCGAAGCAGAGTTCATGGGCTGTTTGGCCGCAGATCTGCTCGAAAGCCTTGGGTTTCAACCAAATGGTCACGCGATCCCGCTCAGCTATGCCTTAGCAATTGGATGCGCTGCTAGACTTGAGTGCTGGGAACAAGCAGGCCTGAAGTCGTTAGTAGCTGCGGACTTGCCGCTCAGCGCGGAAGTTCATAAGAAGCTCAACGAGATATGCGAGAAATCTCCTGAGCGGCTTAAGGCGTGGTCTTGGGAACTATACGCAAAAGTGTGTCGTGCTTGGTCTCGTCATACTGCTCGTTTCATACCAAAGACGCTAGATGCCGAATTCGCTGTGCTGCCTGGCAATAACGATCTAGCGATTGACGATTTGGCGAATCTTCTCTGGAGATTCCGCGAGCTCGCTGACAGTCAGACTAAATCGTTTTGAATCTACAGCAAAAGTGGAGTTACGTCACAAGATGAAGAGAACGAAACCATCACTAGGCCTAATCTATCTTAGGCGTAGCGGTAAGCGACAAGAGCTTAGTTTAGAGATGCAATTGACTTGGGCGCTGTCTCAGGCCAGCGAGCGTGGCGTGGAAGTGAATGCGCGTGCAAACGACCTGAATGAAATGCTTGAAAAGAAGATGCACGTATTCAAATCGATTTACCTGGATGATGGAAAAACCGGTTCCGACTTATCGCGTCAAGGATATTGCCGGCTGCTCGACGATGCCACTGCAAATGAGAGTGTAACTCATGTTTTTGTCTACAAGAGAGATCGTCTTGCCCGCCCCGAATCGGCTGTTGAAGCAATGCGTTTGGAAGACCGACTTGGGCAAGCTGGTGTTACGCTCGTCTTGGAAGGCCAGGTGCTCCCTCCGCGAACGCGTGGCAAGCGCGACGTAGGGCGAGAGCTACAGGCGTTAATCGATTACAACTCGTCCGGAGAATTTCTGGAGACACTAGCCGAACGCATCGTTCGTTCTCATGAAACCATTGCGAGATCGGGCTTAAGTACCGGCGGAAATCCACCATATGGCTTCGTTCGCGCGCTATATGGTCCTGACGACAGCTTCGTCGAGTTGCTGCCGCCTGGACGGACAGTCCGGCAGGATGGGCATCACGTCCGTTGGATTCCTGGCCAAGACGACGAAAGCAAAGCGAAGCTTAAGGTTTGGTTGCTCATTCTAGCTTTGCACAAAAGAGGCTGGAGCGCGAAACGCATCTCGAATCATCTCAACGAGCTGCACATCCCGAGCCCCAACGCTGGCAAGACGCGAACGGATAACAGAGTGCAACATCGGGTGTCTGACAAATGGAATCATCGAACCGTGCTGGAGTTGATTGACAACCCACTAATTGCTGGGAGAAAAACCTATGCAAAGCGAGCGTCTGGTAAGCACCGTAGACATGGTGCTCAAGGCCCTCGGACACTTCAGGAATCGGAATGGGCAAAAGACGGGCGAGCTATCATCAGGCGGAATGATTCATCGCTAACTGTCGATGCACCGAGCGGCGGCGACGAGCTCTACGCGCCGGACGCGTGGGAAGCATTGCGTCAACATCGCGAACAGCGTGGACACAGCCAGAGGGGCGTCCCGAGGGCAAAAGATCCGAGCAAGTATCCATTGAGTTGTCGTGTCATCGATCTCACAGATAACTGCGGTGCAATCATGCACGGAATTCCCGCAGGCGGGCGACTGCTCTACAAGTGCAGTCGTTACATGAAATCGAGCGGTAGAGATTGTTCCAGCAACTCGGTCGACGCTGAGGCGTTGGTCAAATTCGTATCGTCAACGCTCAGTAAATTTTCGAGCAAACTAGGAAGCCAAGCGGCGATACGTAAACGCCTTGATGAAATAGCCAATGCGGCCATCGACAACGCCCAACCTTCAGACGCGATTGCCTTGGCGGAGCTCGACAGGCAGGTCTGCGAGTTACAACGGCAGAGAGACGCGGTGCAAAGAAATTTCGCAACCGAGACCGACCCCGAAGTCTACGAAGTATTGAAGACCGAATTTCTCAATATCAAAGAAGAGCTTGAGGCTGCCCGGACTAAACGCGGAAAAACAGCGTCGATCAGTGCACGAGTAAGGTCCTTGCCGATCGATGAGCAGGTCGAGCAAGCGATGTCTCTCCTTGGCAACTTAGAGTGCGTATTGTCCGATGCGGAAGCACGCGTTGCATTTCGAGAACTGATGGAGCGGCTGAACGTACGTGTCGGCCTTTATTTCTCTGATGCCATCAAAGGCAAGAAACGCATTGTACGACGTTTGACGGGAGGCGTAATCGCCTTTGGAGAAGCAGAGTTGCCAGTCCCAACCTATGGTTGCGACGCTGTCAACGATGCATCAGGTTTTTCGGCTGCCACACAACAGATCAGCGGCGAAAGCCGTCGGCAAGACGGGGCCACAGATCGCCAGAGTGAACATGGGCTGCAATCAGCGGCCGACTCTGTCGACCCCCGCAGTCATGTTGAGGAGACTTCGATAACCAAGGGGAGTCGGGCTGACAGGATTTGAACCTGCGACCTCTGCGTCCCGAACGCAGCGCTCTAGCCAAGCTGAGCTACAGCCCGTGTCTTTCAATTTATAGCGTTTCTACCCGTGACTGGGCAGCCCCTATTCGATATCCGCAAAGCCAGCCACTCGACACGCTTGGTTGGCGAATCGGTGGCAGCAGTAACCCCATTGCCACGATCGCTATTCTGCCCCCCTCTCACACGCTCCGTCGCGGCGTGTTGCTCGTTTCCGCCTCAGAGACCTCCTCCGAACTCGCACCTTTGACGGGCGAATCGTCCAGCAGGATGCGATTGGGCGGGGTGTCGGTATCGTCGAATTGGCCATCGCCTGCCGCCCACATGAAGGCGGCAATTGCGATGCCGGCAAGGACCAGGGCGGCGGGAGCCATGATGAAGAGCACCGACATGGTTTACACCCCACCACCTTCCGATGTCTTTGGCGTTAGGTGAGCATCAATCGGTCGAGCGAGACCATAGATGGCGGAACCGAGAACCGTCGCCGAGCTGATTGGCATCAACACCGCTGCGACGAGTGGGCTGAGCAGTCCGGCAGCAGCAAGTCCGACAGCGAGCGTGTTGTAAGCCAGGGAAATGCCTAAATTGCGACGGACAACCTGCATTGTACGTCGGCTGAGTTGCACCAAAGCAAGGATGCTAGAGACGCCGGGTTTGCTGGCGTAGACGTCGGCGGCAACCAGGGCGGCTTCGGCGCCGCCATGGACGGCAATGCCAACATCAGCCGCAGCAAGCGCGGCTGCGTCGTTAACGCCGTCACCTATCATTACGATTGTCTGCTGCTCAGGCTGTTCGGCGGCGGCACTTTTGATTAGCGCGAGTTTGGCCTCGGGAGTCGCCTCGGCGTGAACCTGGGGGCGCGAAATCCCGAGCTGGTCGCTAACCGTTTTCACAGGTCCGGGTGCATCGCCTGATAAAATTTCGCATTGCCAACCTCCGGCGCGAAGCTGCTCTATCGAAGACTTTGCGTCCTGATGAAGAAGATCAGCTAGCCAAACGACCGCAACAACCTGCTGATCCACCGCGACTGCGACCGTCGTGTAGCCGTGGGCTAAACCTTCTGCGATTCTTGCAGCGAATTCTGGTGCGACGACACTCCCCTGTTTGGCGATCCAGCGTGCGGAGCCAACGGCGATCTCGCCCTCTTCGATCGTGGCGGACACGCCGTGGCCTTGCCGCTCTTTACGATCCCAGAAACGGGGGCAGCGGCAGTCTTCCAGCAACTCCGGCGTCGCCAGTGCTTTGGCAATGGGATGATTTGACTCGGCTTCAATGGCGGCTACTGCGTACTGCCAGTGCAACTCGCCGTGCCAAGCCACGAGGCTTGGCGAGCCTTGGGTGAGCGTGCCAGTCTTGTCCAGGATCAAGCGTCCAGCGTGATTGCCTTCCACGGCAAGTTGTTCGAGTACGTCACTCGACTTGATCAGCACGCCTTGGCGCGACGCCTGGCCAATAGCGATCGCTAACGTCAGAGGCGTTGCAAGTCCTAAGGCGCATGGGCAAGCGACGATCAATAGAGCGACCGTTGTATCGATCGCCGATATGATGCCTACCGTAGTCGCCCAGCCTGCGAAGTTCATCGCGGCAATTGAGACCACGACTAACACAAACCAGCCGCCGACGCGGTCTGCGAACTGCACGATACGTGGCTTGGCTTGCAGCCCCTCATCGACCAAACGCATCAAATTGCCTGCACGCGTTTCGTGCCCGACCGCCTGCACATTGACTTGCAAGGTTGCGTCGACGTTCTGACACCCAGCAAAAACGGCATCTCCTCCGGCGACGCTTTCTGGTTGCGATTCTCCCGTTAACAGGGATCGATCGATGGCCGACTCGCCATGCATCACTTCGCCATCGGCAGGAAAGAGATCACCGGCGCGAACTTCGACGACATCTCCTACCGCTAGGGTTTCGACGGGCTCTTCCACAAATGCGTCGCCACGTCGCACGCGACAGGAGTCGGGCGTCAGGGCGAACATGCGACCGACGGCATCGCCTGCCCACCGCTGCTGACGAGCTTGAACAAACCGCCCGACCAAGAGCAGGAAGACCAGAACGCTGAGAGAATCGAAGTAGACTTCGCCACGGTTGAGTAGAACGTTAGCTGTTCCAGCCGCGGCGCCGACGCCCAGTGCGATCGCAATCGGCAGATCGAGATTCGCCGTCTGCGTCTTGAGCGCCGACCAGGCGCCTGTGAAAAACGACCGCCCCGGCCACGCCAGGGAGACCAACCCGATACCCATGCTGAGCCAGCGGAATAGCAAGGCGAAGCGGGGCTCGATGCCATCGAACACGCCAGCGTAGAGCGCCAGTGCGATCAACATGTTGTTGCCAGCCAAGGCGCCAGCGATGGCCATGCGGATCAAACGCGCACGCTCCGTGGCGTTGCGAACATCGCGTGCTGAAGTATCGCGAGCGGGATGCGGAGCGTAGCCTAGGCTGTCTAGACTTGCGGCGATGATCGATAGTTGGGTTTGTTGCGGATCCCAAACGATGCGGACGCTCGAAGCCGCCAATGAAAGGCGTGCTTCGACGACGCCGGGTACTACTCGAGGTAGTCGCTCGATAAGCCAAACACAGGCTGCGCAATGCACGCCTTCGAGACGAAACTCGATCGACTTACCACCCGACGGTGCATCGGCGGCGTATTTCTCAAGGAAGGTGTCGCTGTCGTAGGCAGCGTAGCGGCCGCCCGATCCTGTAGAAGGTTGAAGACTATTGGCTAATCGATCGCGGACGCTGTAGTACTCGTCGAGTCCGCAAGCGTGGATCGTCTCATAGGCGACGCGGCAGCCGCCACAGCAGAATTGCAGGTCGTCATCAGGTTCGACCAACCGGCGTGGTACGACAAGACCGCAGTGATCGCACAGCGTCGCAATCGCGGCCTGCTCGGGCGGAACAACGGGCGGTTTCGCAGCGACGGTTCCGCTCATGGTGTTGCCCGCCGAAGCGTTGTCTCAGCATTCTTTGCCTCAATCACGTCTCCGACGTGCTGCTCAGCTCGCTTTGCGCGACAACAGGGTGGCAACGCATCTGGGTCGGGCAGGGTGGTCTCGCTAGCCGTGGCTTCTGTGACAAGTGTTTGGGCCATCGCTTGCAGCGAGAGTTGCATTCGACTGGTAAGCGTCACTAGGCCGACAATCAATAGGGCTGCGGCAGTGACCTGCGGCAATCGTTCGCCAAAGATGCCGGCCAGTCGCCGCACGCCAACTCCCAGAGACAGCAAGACTGGTAGTGTGCCAACCCAAAAGACGGCCATTACGGCGGCGCCCGTTAGCGGGCCGCCCGAACCGGCGGCTGTGATAATAAAGGCATACAACCAGCCACAGGGCAACAGCGTGGTTAACAGACCTATGGTCAATGCCCGCGGCACGCCCGTCTTTGTGGCAGCGAAGCGTTGGCCACGCTGCAAGAGTGCCATCCACGCTTTTGGCGTCTTAAATCCAATGCCAAAAGGCAGCCGCCAGCCGTTGAGCCGGGCCAGTTCGTGCATCCCCACGGCCATCATCATGCCGCCCGCCAAGGCGAGGGCGATCGGCTGAAAGCCCGCTAGCGTTGATGCGATATCCAGCAACGAACCGAGAGTCCCCGCGGCGATGCCTAGCAGCGTGTACGTAACGAGTCTGCCGCCATGGTAGGAGATGTGCAGTAAAGCCGCGCTCCCACGCGAGGCGCCACCGCTAACGGCAACGCCGCAAAATGGGCCGCACATGCCGGCACAATGCAGCGAGCCGAGCAGGCTTGCGGTAAAGACAGCCACTAGCATTGAAATCATCAAACTACCTCGATAGCTCCGAACCGATCCATAGATCAGACTCGCTCAAATATTGGTTGTCCCCTGCGACAGCGACGGCTTCGAATCGCCACAAACCGTCTCGCCTCAGCGGAAACGTAGCTGTGAAGTTTCCAGGAGCCGTTTCAGCGAGTTGCTCTTCAATGAGCCTGCCGGGACGTGCGTGGTGATAAATCCGCAGGTGCAGCTTTGCATCGCGGACGAGCAGGCCACTGGCATCCACTAGGCGGAAGGTCACACTGCGATCGCCATTCCATTCTGCGGTTTCACTTACGTTCGCAGAGAGGGACCAACCAAGAGCTTCGCTCGCACGACGATCGGCTTGCAGCTCATCCCAACGCAACGCATGATCGTACGCCGTGGTCGTTACAACGGCGCCAGGAATGGCGAATGCCGCCACTAGCCCGACGACCATCACCGCAACATGCACGCCAAGCAGGCCGATCACCACCAAAGGCCAACGCACTTTGGCTGCAAAACCAGGCTGCGTCTCTGCCGCACTCATTGTCGGCGATTGGTTACTGCCCATCGCTAGCTGCCTCCGCGGGGCCAAACAATCGGTATTCATAAACGCTGCTTTTCCCGCCACGGTTAGTGACTTGCAGCTTGGCTTCCACAATACCCCGGTTCTCGACGAACACGCTTGCCGGCGCCACCAGATGCAGCGGCTCGGTTGCTACGCCTTGCGGATCGAGGGCAAAGGAATCCTCGCCATCGATTCGTAACCCAGCGGGCTCAACGGCCGCAATCTGATAGTGCTCTTCTTCGTCGGTGCGGTTTACGATCTTTACCCGCACGAGATTCTCTACCTCGCTGGTTTCCTGCCGCACAACGAACGGCCGCCCGAGGCCGCGGAGCAGCGTCACTTGATAGGGCGATCGGCTAGCAAGCAGAGCGATAAACAGAACCGCCACGGCGGTGATAATCGCGCTATAGATCAGCACGCGCGGCCGAATGATCCGCGTCGGTACGCCATCGAGCCCCGCTTGCGAACTGTAGCGAATCAAGCCCTTCGGCTTGCCGACCTTCTCCATGACCCTGTCGCATGCATCGATGCACTGGGTGCAGTTAACGCACTCCATTTGCAGCCCGTCGCGGATATCGATACCGGTCGGGCAAACATCAACGCATAGATGGCAATCAACACAATCGCCGAGGCCTTTTTCGGCACGATTGCGTCCACGTCCACGCGGTTCGCCTCGCTTCACATCGTAGCCAACCACCAAGCTCGAACGGTCAAGCATTACCGATTGAAAGCGTCCATAGG
>JBCDCL010000050.1:0-10884 GCA_039182175.1 Planctomycetota bacterium | reverse complement strand
GTGGCAATTGGGACGGGATCGGTCTGCGTATCCGCTGCTCTTGCCGTCACGCTGGTGTGAACGACGAACGTCAAGTCTAGTTCGCCGTAGGCGTCGCCTTGGCGGATGCCAATCGTCAGTTGCTCGACGTCGCGAAGCTGCCGATCGGCGGCGGCCAAATCCGCGGCCAGTGGTCGTAGTAGATTGGCGAACTGCTCGGCGACGATTCGTCCGTCGTCGATGGTCAACATGTCCGCCAAGCGGACCGAAAGAATGAACTGACAACCGGGCGGCAAATAGCGGAGCGAGAGCGGCTCGCCCGTGGTCGGCGATGCCCACAGCGTCTGGCCATCGTCGTCGACCAACGTCGGACCACTAGGCGCCGGCTCGGCAAGCGTCTCCGGCGGCATCGCGGGCTGCTTGGCTTCGGCCGCTAACGGCCCGGATCTTTCTGCTGGCGGGACAGCACTATCGGGCAGCGAAGAGAGCACCACCGCCCCGCCGACCAGCACCAGTAGGCCCATCACGCCCACGGTGATGAGCAGTTGGTTTCGCTGGCGATTGCGAGGCTGGGCCATACTCGCAATTTTACGAGCCGCCTGCCGCGAACGCTATCGGACTGCATTGACGCCAGAATGTGCTATCTGCGGCGAGCGTAGAGCCCACTGCTAGCCGCAACCAGTAGCAGGGCCATCGCCGCCGGCTCGGGAATCTCCATCGTCGTCACGCCGCCAATGACGAGATTATTGAACGCTGCCGAAGTGGATCCGCCGAGGGCGATCTCCAGCTTGACCACCCGCACTTCATCGAAACCCAAGTCTTCGACCGCCGTCGTCGGCCCGCCTGTCCCTTCACCCTCTTGATCGGACAGAACCAGCAGCAGGATCGTTTCGAAGCCCGCTGGCCCCTCGTCGGCGATGTCGTTGGTGAAGTGCTCCGGCACGGAAAACGTCCGCGTCAGTCCACCGGTGTCGGTCAGCGTAATGGTCAGCGACTCGTTGTCGTCGATGTCGACCACGTCGATCGCCACCAACTCAACCGGATCAACAAACTCGAACAGCAGATAGCCGTTGTTGCCGTTCGACGCTTCGTCATTCGGTGTGTCGAAGATGCCGGGCGTCGTTTGCGTGGGAAACGCATCGTTTTGCAGAATCAGCACGTTGCCTTGATCGACGAGCAGATCGCCATCTTTACCCGGCGGGTCGATATTGGGGCCGACGGGGTCGGAATCGAAGATCGCCAGCCCCAGGTTGTCCGTATTGACGCCCGCCGATTGCGGGGCACTGAGCACAAAGAGATCACTCACGGCGAGGGTCGGCACGCCACTGGTATCCGTCACGGCTTGCCCATTGGCGAGCGGCGTGCCTGTGCTGTCGGTGGCGAAGTCGATCGTCTTCGGAAAGAGCGTCGACCCGTAGGTCGTCGAAGCAACCAGCGATACCAAAAGCATGGTTGCCGAACGAAGTTGGCGTCTCATCACTAGCGACCTCAAGCAGGTTCATCAAAGCCGGCAATTCCGCACCGTGCGGGTATCTGCAGCGGCTCACCGTAGCATGCTAGCGGCGGCTTGGTAAGTATTTTCCTCAGAAATTTAGCAAGCTGCCGAGACAATTGTCTCATCGCTGGCTCTATCCAGTTGCTGAGCAAAGCTTTACGGCATCCGCCGTCGGAATCGGCGGCGAGACTGACCTAGCCGTTTATGGGGTAATCGAGACATGTCTACCTGGAATCGGTTCAACTAGACCGACTTCCACTAGACCCACGTCCACCAGGGGCCAAGCCACCAGCAGAAACCGGCGGCGGCGATCGCAGGGACCATGATGAGAGTCCAAAGCGTCAACGCGGTCCAAACCACAAAGAACTGCGGCCGGGAGACCAGCAATGGGCGAGTTGCCGTGGCCGTGGGCAATCGCCTTATCATCTGAACCCCCAAAGCTCCTGCAACGAACGCCAGCAGAAAGGAAACATCGCGAAATGGGATTAGGCAGATATACGTCATCGAGAAGGCGACGCCGAAACTGCCCTGCAGATGAAACTGCAGCGTCGCCAGCAAGATAGAGGCTTCGTAAAGCGTGATTAGCAAACAGCCTGTTGCGAGCACCATGGCGGGCCACTTGCCAAGGCGTTGGCTGGCAAACAGGCACTCAGCAGGGCCAGTCCCTTTGAGGCTTTGCTGTGTGCCCAACCATCGACTAGCGACCCAGGCGGCGATGCTACTCGCCATCGCCACCGCAGCAGCGGAGCGAAGCGGACTCGCCTGCCAACCTGCCTCGGCAAAGTCGGGGGCGATGCGGTACTGCTCTTTGCCGAAGTACCAAACCGCGTGCACAAGGTTTGCCAGCGTCAACACCAGACTCAACAAACCCCAACGCCAACGGCGCCTTGCGTTGCTATCCTTTACCGTCTTTCGCAACGCGAGGAACGATATAACCGAAGTTGCTATGGCGGCGAGACTTAGCCAGAAGGCAAGGTAGCCCGTGGCGGAGTGGTCGGGATAAACTCCGGCACGCCGAAAAGCTGGATTTGCGGTCTGATGGATCCGCTCCATGACGATGTAAGCAAGGTGTCCGGCGGTGTTCAATTCGCCTGCAACGAGCCCCAAGATACAAATGGCGATGATCGCCACGCCAAGTTGTCGCGCTAGTGATGCTCGCTTCCGTCCTGGTACGGCCGATGCCGGCGTTATCGCGAGAGATCGTACGACATGGTCTGTCGCCAAAATCAATCCAATCACCCACAGATTGGCTTGTTCGAGAACGACGGAAAGCCACTGCTCCTCGCTCATTCCTTGCCACACGAACGAGTTTAGCTTAGGCGGATCGGCGACGTCGAATGCTATGCTCGCCAGAGTGGCAATAGCCAATAACGCAGCAAGGGTTCGCCTCAGCCATCGGTCGATGCCACATGATTCGGCCGTTGTCAGTAGCGCGGTCATAGCGCCGCACGACGCAAAGGCGTAGATGCCGAGGTTGTTTTGTGAAGCGGCGGCGCCTACCGCGATGCAGGTCATCAGGTAGAAGAGTGCCGGGATCGAAATTCGCGGCCAGTGGCGTCGCGCACTCGCCGGGCTGGTTTCGGACAGTGCGTGAGGCTCGGTATTGGGGTCAGAATCCATCACGACGGACCGGTGGCTATAACCGTTGCTGCTTGTTCGACATCGCCTTGCGAGACGCTCAGGTGCGTTACGGCGCGGACTTTTTGCTTGCCGACGGGCAGCATGGCGATGCCCTGCTCTCGTAGGCGCTGGCAGTAGGCGTCGGCGGGGCCGGCGGCGGGGTCGACGTGGAAGAGCACGAGGTTGGTTTCGCAGCGGTCGCCAGCAAGCTCGAGGTGGGGCGCCCTGCGGCAGGCGTCTGCCAGGATTTGAGCATTTTGGTGGTCTTCCCTCAGCCGATCGAAGTGGTGCTCCATAGCATGGAGTGCCGCGGCGGCGAGGATGCCCGATTGCCGCATGCCGCCCCCCATCGCTTTGCGATGCCGGCGAGCTTGGTTGATTTTTTCGGCCGAGCCGACGATTGCCGAACCTGCGGGGGCGCCCAAGCCTTTGCTGAAGCAGACGTTCACCGTGTCAAATGGCGCCGCCAGTTCGGCAGGTGTCTGGCCGCTGGCGATGGCGGCATTCCACAACCGGGCGCCATCCAAGTGGCAAGCCAGACCGTGGCGCCTCGCCCACTGGCAGACCGCTGCGACGCCCTCTTGCGGCAACACCACGCCGCCGTGCCGGTTGTGCGTATTCTCCAAGCACAAGAGCCGCGTCCGCGGATGATGAACGTCGTCCCCCCGGATGCGGTCTTGCAGATCGTCGGGCGCCAGTAGTCCGCGGTCGCTTGTCACTGGTTGCATGGCGACGCCGAATAACTGGGCGTACGCGGCCTGTTCGTAATGATAAATATGACACTGGGCTTCGCCGAGAAATTCGTCGCCCGGCCCGCAGTGCAGGCGGACGCCAATCTGGTTGCCCATCGTGCCCGTCGGTACGAAGAGCGCCGCTTCTTTGCCGAGGAGTTTGGCGACACGTTCTTGTAGCAGATTGACGGTAGGGTCTTCGCCAAACACGTCGTCGCCTACTGGCGCCGCTGCCATGGCTTGCCGCATGCCGTCGGTCGGTTGGGTGAGGGTGTCGCTACGGAGATCGATCACGAGTGGCGAATGGGTTTGGGGACCGGGGGTTTGGAGACGAGGGGAATGGAGACGAGGGGAATGGGGACGGGGCTTTGGAGACGGGACTCTGCGGGCAGAGGTCTCGGGGCAGAGGTTTGGGGACTGGGGGTCGAAGACTGGGGACGGTACGCTGAACGACTGAATTTGTTCAATACAGACAAGATAACGGTTCTACGCAGTGAGTGTTGCGATACGACGAATTGACGCCCGGCAGCCCGGCTACGAATCAGCCTTATCGGCGCTGCAGCAAAAGCTGGCGCCCGAAGGCGACGTCGTCAGCGATGCCGGTCGAAAGAAGACGATCGAGGTTTTTGGCGAACCGCTGACGCCCGTCCAAGTGGTCGAGCGGATTTGCCAGGAGGTTCGCCAGCGTGGCTTGAAGACTGTGCTGGAGTACACGGCCAAGCTCGATGGCGCCGAGATCACCGCGGACACATTGCAGGTCTCGCCCGACGAGTTGGCCGCTGCCCACGCGGCGGCGAGCCCTGACTTCTTAGCGACGATTCGCCGGATCCGTGAAAACATCCTTCGCTTCCAAACGGCCATTCTGCATCAAGACGTTCGTGTGCCAATCGCTACGGGCGGTTACCTGCGGCAACGCTACTTGCCGCTGGAGCGGGCGGGTATTTGTGTACCCGGCGGAGCAGCCGCTTATCCGTCCACCGTGTTGATGACCGCCCTGCCCGCCCAGGCTGCGGGCGTCGAGCAGTTGGCCGTGGTGGCCCCGCCGACAAAGTTTGGCAGCTACAACCAAGACTTGCTCGCCACTTGTCACGAACTTGGCGTCACGGAAGTTTATCGTGCCGGTGGCGCCCAAGCAGTGGCGGCAATGGCTTACGGCGTCGATGGCTTGCCACAGGTCGACAAGATCGTCGGCCCCGGAAACTTGTTTGTCGCCCTGGCGAAGAAGTATGTCTTTGGCGAAGTCGACATCGATTCGATCGCGGGACCGAGCGAAGTAATCGTCATTGCCGACGAAACAACACCCGCCTGCTATGCGGCTGCCGATCTCATTGCCCAAGCCGAGCATGCGCCCGGTTCGGCTGTGCTGATCACTTGGCACGAGGCGCTGGTCGACGAAGTGGCCACCGAGCTGGATCGCCAATTGGGCGAGTTGTCGCGTGGCGATTTGGCGGTCCAATCGCTCGAAGCCTTTGGCGCCTTGATCACCGTCCGCGATCGCGAGCACGCTGCCGAATTGGCCGATCAACTAGCGACCGAGCACTTGCACATTGCGTGCGATGAGCCTGAGTCGATGCTCGCAGGAATTCGCTGTGCCGGCGCGGTATTCCTTGGCCCCTACAGCCCGGTGCCCGTTGGGGACTACGCCGCGGGGCCGTCGCACGTCTTGCCCACCGGCGCCACCGCCCGGTTTGCAAGCGGACTATCGAGCAACGATTTTCTACGCTCCAACAGCGTGATCGCTTGGGACGAAGCGACCCTGCGAGCCAACGCCGACGACATTGTGAGCGTCGCCCAGAAAGAAAGCCTCACCGCCCACGCCGCCGCGGTGACGGTTCGGTTGGAAGAAGCAAAAGGTTAGCCGCCGATGAACTACGCACGCCCCAACATTCAGCAAATGCAGGGCTACGTCCCCGGGGAGCAGCCTCGTGGGCGGAAGGTGATCAAGCTCAACACCAACGAAAATCCGTACCCGCCGTCGCCGAAAGTCGCCGCGGCGATCAAGGCTGCTGCTGACGGATCGCTTGAGCGTTATCCCGACGCCTGGGCAACGGCGTTTCGTATTCAGGCCGGCGAGACCTTAGGCGTCGATCCCGACTGGATTCTGTGCGGCAACGGTAGCGACGATATTCTCACGATCACCACGCGGGCGTTTGTCGGTCAGGGCGAAACGGTCCGCTTCCCAACGCCAAGCTACATCCTTTATAAGACGCTTGCCGAGATTCAGGGCGCCAACTGCGACATCGTTCCCTACGAAGCCGATTGGACCCTCGGCTTTCGCTTCACCCAAGCGATGGACGGGCTGAAGCTGGCCTACCTTGCTAATCCTAATAGTCCGAGCGGCACCGTCCTGGCGCCCGGCGAAGTGGCCGCCATCGCCGACGCTCTGCCCTGCCCGCTACTGGTCGATGAAGCGTACGCCGACTTTGCCGATACCAACTGCATCGACTTGGTACGCTCGAACGAGCGGATTCTGGTCAGCAGAACACTCTCCAAAAGCTACGCCTTGGCCGGCTTGCGATACGGGTATGTCGTCGCACAGCCGTCGGTGATTGAAGAGTTGAAGAAGGTCAAGGACAGTTACAACTGCGACGCGATCGCCATCGCTGCTGCTACCGCGGCACTAGGCGACCAAGACTGGCTTGCCGAGAACGTGTCAAAGGTAAAAGCAACACGCGATCGCTTAGCGGACGCCCTAAAAGAACTCGGTTTTGCCGTGACTCCGTCCAACGGAAATTTCGTTTGGGCGACGCACCCCACTGCCGACCACGCCACCGTTTATCAGCAACTTCGCGAAGCAGGCGTGCTTATTCGCTTCATGCAGTACCCCGGCTGGGGTGATGGACTGCGGACATCGGTAGGCACCGACGAGCAGATCGACGCTTACTTGTCGCTACTCAAAGGCATGGTTTGAGACCCGACATTGTTCTGGCCAAACTAGGCGCCGTGCCGAAAACAATCGGTCGTGTGGTCGTTGACCATGCCAACCGCTTGCATGAAGGCGTAGCAGGTGGTCGGTCCGACAAAGCGAAAGCCTCGCCGTTTGAGTTCCTTGCTCATCGCCGTGGAGACCGGCGTCTCGGCAGGCACTTCGCTCAGCTTGCGATAGCGATTGACGACCGGCTCGCCATCAACAAAGCTCCACAGCAGATCGCTTAGCGAGCCGTTCTCCTCCTGCACGGCAAGCACGGCGCGAGCGTTGGAGACCGTCGACTCGACCTTGCCGCGATGGCGGATGATGCCCGGATCGAGCAAGATTTTCTCAATCCGGCGCTTAGTGAACCGGGCAACCTTGGCCGCCTCGAACCCAGCAAACGAACGCCGATAGCCGTCCCGTTTGCCAAGGACGGTGCTCCAGCTCAGCCCCGCCTGGGCGCCTTCGAGCGTGAGCATCTCGAATAGTTGTGCGTCCTCGTAGACGGGCACACCCCACTCAGTGTCGTGGTAGTCGCGCTCCAGGTCAGAGGCCTCAGCCCACTCGCAGCGTTTGACGGATTGCAATGGCATGTCGAGATGCTGAGCTTTTCTTGGCAGGTTTTTTCGCAAACAGACTCCGAAGACGTTATAGTCCGGGCTGTCGCGGTTTGCTTTTCTAGCTTATCTCTAGCACTGGGGTGATGGCCGTGGGAAGAATCTATTCGGTCCGTTTGGTGACTTTGGCGACGTGCTCACTAGCACTCTTGTTCAGCGGCCTGCCTGCCGAGGCCCAATTCACCCCACAAGGGCCGCCCGCGATAACGCTGGACAATCTCGTGCTGTGCAAAGGCGCCGTCCGAGAGGGCGAGCAAGTTGTTGTCTTCCTAGTTCCGCAGTTCAAGCCAGAGGCATGCGTCAAAACGATTACGGAAACCATAGAAGTCCCCGAGACACAGACCAAGACGGTTATCGTTGACGGTCGCGAAAAGACCGTGGAGTACACCATCACCAAGCCTGTGACGGTGGAGAAGACTGTTGATTGTGTTGAATACACCACGAGCACCGAGAAGGTGACACTTGCTGTAGGAGCGGTGCAGGTATGGACTCTCGACGGTCGTCGTATTAGCGGCGCAGAGATTAGTCAGCGGCTCAAACGGCCGACACGCATATTAGCTCTTTGTGATCCCAACAACGCCGAAGCGATGGATCCCTACTATCGCAACGTACTTAGCGACGACCTTCTGCTGGTTTACTCCGATCAGCTATGCGATGTGCTAAGTCCCCCAGGGATGATGGAACCAGACGAGGATGCCTTCTCCCCAGGTCCGATCGATGGCCCGGGCGCAGTGTCTGCCGACGGAATCACTCCAGAGTGTCTCGTTTGCGAGTACGCCCGGTGGCGACAGGAAAATGATTGGCATCAGGGCGAGATAACCTTCGACTCTTCGGACTCCAGCGGCAGGACGCTCCGCTGGACTTGCCGCCAAGGAACAAGCTGGACCCTCAAGCCAGACCTGGAAAACGACCAACTTATCACGGGGCGAAAGAATCCTTACCAAAACGATCCGGGCGGTAAGACGTTTGCGTTGGTCAAAGGCGAAGACGCACAAGGCATGCCCCTCGTGGTCGGCTTCCGCTTCAATGGCGACCTCTTTTTGCAACGCAATGCGTTGATCCAAGCAGAGCAAGCCTTGGGCGACTGTATTGCCATGCAGGAGCGTAACCAATCACCTGACAGGATCGTCGCCAAGCTGCGGGAGGTGGTCCGGTTGAATCCCGTTTTCCCGCCGGCGTTGGAAGAACTGGCGTTGATGCTAGAACAACGCCGCCAGCCCGCTGAGGCAGCGGACTTGCTAACGCGAGCTATCGAGATTGATCCCGAAAACGCCGGACTGTACTACAACCGCGCCATCATGCAGCTCGACCAACGGCGTGAGCGAGCCGCGTTGGAGGATATCAATCAGGCGATTGATTTGCGGCGAGGCGAACCGGGCTACCACCAGTTGCGATCCGAAGTCTACCAAGCCATGGGCAATCGCCGGGCAGCGGATGCTGATCGCAGAGAAGCAGAACGTCTGGATGCGTTACAGCGTCGCTAGCCGCGGAACTTGGCAAACCGTAGGCCGCCTGTAGGGTTCCCCGCTCGACCTGCCGAAGGCCCTCGCCGCCGTCTGTCTGTCGCTCTATTCTGATAGACATGGCAAGTTCGACTTATCACTACGACGTGATCGTCATCGGCGCCGGTCATGCTGGGACCGAGGCAGCGCTCGCAGCTGCGCGAATTGGCGCCAAGACGGTGCTGCTGACCACCAACCTGGACACGGTTGGCCAGATGAGCTGCAACCCGGCGATCGGTGGCGTCGGCAAGGGGCAAATCGTCCGCGAGATCGACGCCCTCGGCGGCGCCATGGGCCGAGCGATTGACGCCACGGGCATTCAGTTCCGAATGCTCAATCTTCGCAAAGGCCCGGCAATGCACAGCCCCCGGGCCCAAGCCGACAAGCGGGCTTACCAAGCTGAGATTAAGCGAATCGTCGAAGAGCAACCGAATCTGTCGCTGCGTCAGGAGGTGGTTGAGGACCTGCTGGTTGCTGACGACGAAAAACGAACAACGAATGACGAACCGGCCGCGGACAGCCGGCATCGTATCCAGGGGGTTCGCGTGCGTGGCGGCGCCGAGTACCTGGCGCCAACGGTGGTGCTAACGACCGGCACCTTTCTCCAAGCGGTCATGCATACGGGCGAGGCGAAGACCGCTGGCGGCCGGGCAGGCGAAGGGACCACTGCTGGCATCAGTGGAGCGCTCGCACGGCTTGGCTTCGAGCTTGCCCGATTCAAAACCGGTACGCCGCCGCGGCTCAACGGGCGGACGATCGACTACGACCAGTGCGAGCTGCAACCAGGCGACGAGCGGCCGCAGGCGTTTTCGTTTCTTACCGACGAACTTCGCCAAACGCAGTTGCCTTGCCACATCACGTACACCAACGAGGCGGTGCACGATCTCATTCGGGCGAATCTAGATCGGGCGCCTATGTACAGCGGCCAGATCGATTCGAGTGGTCCCCGGTACTGCCCGTCGATTGAGGACAAAATCGTTCGCTTTGCCGAGAAGCAACAGCATCAGTTGTTCCTCGAACCCGAAGGCCGCAATACTCAGGAAGTGTACGTCAACGGCGTATCGACCAGCTTGCCGCGTGACGTGCAAGACGCGATGTTCCGGCTGATCCCCGGCTGCGAGCGTGCCGAGATCATGCGGTACGGCTATGCAGTGGAGTACGACTACGCTCCGCCAGACCAGTTACGATCGACGCTCGAAACCAAGCTGGTGAGCGGCCTCTACTTTGCTGGGCAAATTAACGGCACCACCGGTTACGAAGAAGCCGGCGCGCAGGGCTTGCTCGCCGGCGCCAATGCCGCACTCGCCGTCGCAGATCGCGAGCCGCTCGTCCTTTCTCGTGACCAAGCTTACATCGGCGTGTTGATTGATGACTTGGTAACTTGCGGCGTCGACGAACCGTATCGCATGTTTACCAGCCGGGCTGAATACCGGTTGCTGCTGCGTCACGAAAATGCCGACCGCCGGTTGACGCGGCTCGGTCATCAGGTCGGGCTGGTGGATCGCCTGCGAATCGATCGGCTTGAAAAGAAGCTCGGCGAGATCGACCGCATCACGCAGCTTCTCGAAACCGAGCGGCAGGGCGAAGTGACGCTCGCCCAATTGCTCCGCCGGCCCGAAGTCGGTTGGGACGATTTGCCACCGCTGGCGCCGACGCTCAAAGAAGTCCGGCCGGAAGTCGCCGGCCAAGTGCTGAACGATATCAAGTACGCTGGCTACATCGCTCGGCAACAGACGGAAGCCGACCGCCAACGCCGCCTCGCTGCGAAACGCATCCCTGAGTCGTTTGACTACGGCAGCCTTAGCCAACTGCGTGTCGAAGCGCGGGAAAAGCTGATGAAGATCCGCCCGCAAGATCTCTCCCAAGCTGCCCGCATTAGTGGCGTCACGCCTGCGGACATTACGCTGCTAATGGTCCACCTCGGTTAGCTTGGCCGGTGCAAATCGCCCAAATGTCGAGTCGCGTGGCCGGCGGGGAGCAAATCGACGTGAAATTTTACGCCGACCCGTCGATGTTCTGTAAGTGCTTG
>JBCDCL010000049.1:0-10889 GCA_039182175.1 Planctomycetota bacterium | reverse complement strand
CAGACCGAGCGTTGGCATGTAGCACAGCATGTGCCCCAAGAACATCCACCAGACCAGATCGCCATTGCCTGCTTGGGCGTAGCCAATCGCCAAGTAGATGAATCCCGCCGCCAACAACATCAGCAGGCCGAAGACGTTTTGCGAGGCAAAAAATCGGTCGGCGATGAGCCCTAGGAAAAGGGGAGCAATGATCGCCGCGATCGGACCGGCGCCATAAACACCGGCAATCGCTCCACTAAGGTCATTGGCGCTGAAGCAGGCCCCGAGCGTGGGAGCCCACGCACCCCAAACGAAGAACTGCAAGAACATCATCACCGACAGCCGCAATTGAACGCTAGACAAGATGATCCCTTTCTCGCTGCTTGGCCGCTTTGAATACCGGAAAAGATAAGGAGCGCGGCTCAGGCGTGTTCTTCTTTGAGCCGACTGAGCAGACTTACCGCGGCTGCGATCTCTGCTTGCTGACGATCACGCTCTTGAGAAATCTCTCGCTCGATCGTCAGCGGACCGTCATAGCCTAGTCGCTTGAGTGTTTGCAAGTAAGCAGCAAAGTCGACGTCGCCCTCGCCAAGCGGCGTCTCTTCACCCCAAGTCACCCCCGGCTGATCCGACCATTTGGCGTCCTTGCAGTGGACGCTCCGTACGTAGGAACCAATCCGCTCGAGCGCCGGCAGTGGCTCGCCGCAACCATAGAGGATCATGTTCGCGGGATCGAAGTTGACAAACAGGTTGTCACGATCGACAGCCTGCAAAAACGTCAGCAGTACATCTGCCGGTTCTTGGCCGGTTTCTAGGTGAATGTTGATCGAACGCTCGCCTGCGTAGTCACACACCGACTGCATCGCGGCGACGATTGAAACGAACTCGGTCAGCTCGGTATCGTGCGGCACGAATCCGACATGCAGCCCCGTTGCATCGACGCCGAGCATCTTGGTGAAGTCGATTATCTCGTGCAGCTCCAACAGCCTTGGCTGCCGGGTCGCTAGTGGCACGAGACCAACGGTTTGTTTGACAGTGGGAATATCGGCGTAGCTCTCGCCATCGAAGCCAGCGAATACAACCGTCACCCGCATCCCGATCGCGTCGATCTTCTCGCGAAATGCGTCTGCGGTGGCTTGCGATCGCGTCTGTTGATGCGGTGCGTGCAGGTGCATCGTCGGCACGCCCAACTGCTGTGCGACATCTAAGTGGACGCCAAAACCTGCATCGATGCTGGCGAAGACGCCCAGTGGCCAAACTGCTTCGTCCGCGTTGTCCATCATTCGGTGTCACCAACGGTTGCCCGAGGTGTTTCCCTGAGTTGGTGTTCGCCTCGACTACTGGCAAGCAGTGGGCGTATCCGCAGATTGCGAAACTCGACGCGGCCCGTATGCGCCAGCAAACCAATATGACCGCTTTGTCGTAACAAGCCAGGGTGAGGTTTGCCATCGAGGGTCAATCCGCCAGACGCTACTTCGTCGAGATCGACCTCAAGAATAACAGCGTCGTTGAGCACAACACGTACGAGACGGCCTCGGCAAGAAATCGCCTGCGTATTCCAAGCGCCTGGTGGTCGCAGGCGCCCTTGCTTCGCCGGAGCGATCCCGTACAGCGAGCCATGGTACTGATACGGCTGTAGCGATGCATACTTCTCGGCCGTGTTGTCGAGGATCTGACATTCGATGCCGGTGTACGCAGGGTCTCCCGTCCCCGTCGCTCGCAGAGCAATGCCGCTATTAGCGCCGGCTGCGAGGCGAAAATCGAAGCATAATTCGAAGTCGCCGTAGGTTTTATCCGTGTACAGCTCGCCGCGACCGCCCGGCTTAGCAACGATCTTCCCGTCGGTTACTTCGAATCGCTCTGTAGCGCCCCACCACCCAGCCAGCGTGAGGCCATCAAACAGCGGCTCAAACCGGTCGCTTTCGTCCGCGATTGCAACCGCCGGGACGAGTATTAGGGCCATCGACAGCAAACACGCCAGCTTTGGCAAGCGAGTTCTTCGATACGTATAAGTGTGGATTAGCGACAAAGTCTTGATGGCTCTAGGAGTTGCCACTGCAGGCTCACGTGCTTCAGATCTACTTCGCCAACCAGCTTTGGCAGAGATCGCCATGCCGTCAAGCACTCGTCTTATCGACGCTAAGCTCATGAGGTGGCGACTTCTCGATGCGTCGCGTGTATGCTGTGCATTGGCTTCGCAGAAATATCTCTGCAATCGCGACGGATCGGTCTCTCTTCTAATCGGACGCATCGCCCATGCTCAAACATCTGCCGCGTCAACGCTATGTGTTTCTCGCCTTGTCACTCGCGATCCACTGCCTGTGTGGCGGCGTGTCGTTAGCCAATGATGTCAAGCGGCCGAACATCCTCTTGGTGTTCACAGACGACCACGCCTATCAAGCAATCAGCGCCTACGGCTCGAAAATCAACCAAACGCCAAACATCGACCGTTTAGCCAATCAAGGGATGCGGTTCGATCGCTGCTACGTGCCCAACTCGATTTGCGGACCGTGCCGTGCATCGGTACTGACAGGCAAGTACAGCCATGGCAACGGCTTCTACGTGAATGGCGAAGTCCAATTCGATGGCAGCCAGCAAACGTTTCCCAAATTGCTTCAATCGGCAGGCTACCAAACTGCTGTGATTGGTAAGTGGCATCTCGGATCGCAGCCGACGGGGTTCGACCATTGGGACGTGCTGATCGGCCAAGGGCCGTACTACAACCCGCAGATGATTCGCAATGGCGAACGCGTGGAGCGAACAGGCTACACGACCGAGATCGTCACCGATCTGGCGCTTGATTGGTTGTCGAATCAGCGGCAGGAAGAGCAGCCCTTCATGCTGATGTATCAACACAAAGCGCCGCATCGTCCATGGGCGCCAGGTCCGGACTATTTGCATCTGTACGACGACGTCGACATCCCCGAGCCGGCGACATTGTTCGAGGACTATTCCGGCCGCGGCCTCGCTAGACAGCAACAGGATATGACGATTGCCGAGACGATGGACGATCGGGATCTGAAATTCACGCCGCCTAAGAATCTAACTGCCGAGCAAAGCACCGCCTGGCACGCTGCGTATGGGCCGAAGAATGAAGCATTTCGGCAAGCCAATCTCAAAGGCGATGCTCTCACACGGTGGAAGTATCAACGCTACATCAAGGATTACCTACGCTGCGTCGCAGCCGTCGACGACCAGCTTGGCCGCGTGTTGGACTATCTAGACGAAGCTGGACTCGCCGAGAATACCCTTGTCATCTACTGCTCCGACCAAGGTTTCTATTTGGGTGAGCATGGTTGGTTTGACAAACGCTGGATGTACGAGCAGTCGCTCCGCACGCCCTGCATCGTCCGTTGGCCAGGCGTCGTCGAGGCTGGTTCCGTCTGCCAGGAGATCGTCTCGCCGATCGACTTTGCACCAACGTTTCTGGCGACCGCGGGAGCGACCGTACCGTCGGATATGCACGGCGCCTCGCTTTTGCCGGTACTCGGCGGACAGACACCCGGCGATTGGCGGCGGAGTTTCTACTACCACTATTACGAATATCCAGGCTGGCATTTTGTCCGCCGCCACTACGGCGTCACCGATGGCCGCTACAAGCTTATTCACTTCTATGAACCCGAAGTCGACTATTGGGAACTTTACGATCTCGAAAGCGACCCTAACGAAATGCAAAGCCGCTTTGGCGATCCGGCATATGCGGACATCCAAGAGCGGCTTGCGGAAGAACTTGCCCGCCTGCGAGCTGAACTCGACGTGCCAGCAGAAGACCCGCCCGAGTCATTGGTTCGGCACCCTCCACAGCGGACGCGGGCTTCAACGCCGTAGCATGAAGCTTCAGCGGGAGTAGCGGGAATACCGCCGCGATCGGCGACGCCTCAGCAGACAGGTTCCCCCTATGATTACTAGAAGACCAGTCGCGGGTTCTGGTATACGCTCGGGAATCGGTGTTTGGCGGATGGTGAATCGCTCGATTCCGTTCGGCACGTCGACGGTGAACTCAAATGGTGGAAACGAGAAAGCGCCGGCAGGCATCAGACCATCGGTTGCGAGCAGCACGTCCTCGTTCTCTATTGTCGTGGCGAAGAACAGAGTGAAGTCAGCAACCGAGTTGTAGTCCGGTGCATCGAAATCAAGTTCGTCGCCCGATGGCGACGGCGTGAAGTCGGCGCCAACGCCGAATCCCAACTCGAGTCGATAGCCAGTCCAGTCGACGCCGGTGCCATTGTTGACCCCCTCGCGGAATCGGTACTCGGTCGTTCCATCATTGTCGACCACGGTGAACTCTAAGTCGACTGGGCCGATGTCGTCGTATGCCTTCTGCTCAATCACCATGACATTGGGCGACGGACCGGCGATGTCGTCGTTGCCGGGACTCGATGGCGATACGATGATCTCGCCAGCAACCGACCCGATGCCGGAGAACCAATTAAGAGCAATGATTTCGCCAGCGTACGCTTGGCCCACGATGAGTGGCAGTACTAGGAAAATAGACGGTAGTTTCGTTGCATAACTCGACATGGCATTAGGCTTTCTTTTTTTTGAACATTTGGAGGGAAGAGCGATTGCTTGCGTGCTTTAACCGGATTAGTCGTGCCTATTCCGCTTTGAAGTAACAGCGAGACACACGACAGCCACAAGCAGAGCTGAACTAGGCTCTGGGACGTGCCGGAACAGGAATGCACGTTGCTCCCCGAAGTAGGTTCCGGTGCCGGTTATCCATCCGCTGTCGTTCACACCGTTGGCAGTTTCGAGTACCCAGCCCGAGTTCGGGTGAAGTAACGAGTTGAGGTCGAGAATCTGGCCGTCGATCCAGCAAAACGCCCGGAAGATGCCGCCGTAGTTCAGCTCGCCAACAACGGTGCCGTGATTGTTGATGTCGTAGGCACGGCTTTCGATGGCGCCGAGTGAGGCCGCGCCGAGGTTTGTCATGCCGTTGGCCGCGTCCCATATGAATGCGTGCCACTGGTTATTCGTATCCACCGAGAATCCAACCGCTTCCCCGTGGTTGTTGACGGCGAATGCTCGGCTTAGATTGCCGCCGAGTGTTCCCATCGGTAAGGGCGTCGTTTGGTTGGCGAAGTCGAAAGCGACCGCCATCACAGGACCGGCGAAAACGTCGCCAACGATAAGCTGCGAGTCGTTAATATCTCGCGGCACGTTCATCGGCACCTGCATGGGCGTCGTGCCACCGCCCGCCCAGATTGTCCCCTGAAAGAACGGCAAGGGACCGGGCGACTCGGAGACGCCAATCGCGTCGTTCAGGTTGTTGGTCCCTAGGGCGTAGCTCCGGGGATAGAGCGTCGGGCTGAGCGGCGGGAGCAGGGCTGTGCCGCCGGTCGAGTGGCGGAAGCCCCGCAACCCGCTGGGCGTGACAACCTGGCCAACAATCTGCCCAACATCGTTCAGATCGTGCCCCGCACCATTCTGGCCCGATCCGAGAATCGAAAAGATGAAGGGGTCGGCATATCCAAACGGCTGCTCGAGCGTGCCCGACCGGGTGGTCACGCCGGTTACTTCGTTGAAGCTATTGACCTTGGCGCCGCGACTAAAGTTCTGGCGGATAGTGTTGGCGCCAAGCGTCCCGAGGTTGATCGGCGCTATTGCCCTCGCAGGAACAGCTTGCCATCCAACGAAGGCCAGCACCGCGGCTAGAGCTATGATGCGTTGAGCGAACATGGTCGTTCTCCTTCGCAAGTGAAAGGTCAATCAACGGCGACGCTGACCCAAAAGGCCGAAGCTGCCGAGCAGGAGAAGCAGTGCCGTGGCGGGCTCTGGAATACGCTGGACGGTCATACCGAAGTCGTCGAGCGACCAAATCTTGTTGTTCGTCACGCCTGGCGTGCCGAGGAATCGCAGCTCGGTAAAGTCGCTCATCGGGTTGATGAGTGGCGCCGACGAGACCAAGTTCGTCAGGGTTCCACTCTCGAAGATATCGATCGATACCGTCTGCGTACCGAGGTCGAGCGATACATCCCAGCGGTGATAGATGCTTGGATTGATCGTCACCGTCGAAGGATTCCAAACGCCGACGTTCGTGGCGGCAACGTCGGTCGTCACACCCGGCTGCTGGTAACCGACGGAGAAACCGAGAGCGCCTGTGCTGTCGTAGAAGGAAACAGCGTTGCCGATCGTGCCAGGACCGAGCCCGCCACCTTCGCCCGAGCCGAAGACGCGAGAACAGGACCAGAAAGAGATGTCTATCGTCGTTCCACCGGTCGCCGCGGGGCTGACGCCGCCAAGATCGAAGCTGTCGAGTGTGTACGAATACTCTTGTGGCCCCGCGGTCCAGCCGTCGGCGTTGGTCGTAATGACCAAAGCTTGATCGCTAGTGTAAGGGTTTGTGCGATCGTAGTTCTGATGCCCGGTGGCGTAGGCAACGCCGCCGGCAAGCCCGGTTGTCGGGAAGAGGGGACCCTGCAGCTTTTGCCACAGACCAGTGCCGGGCGTGATGCTTACGAACGATCCACCGCCCGCGTTCACGCCGTACTGACCAGCGTTGTACTTTGAGACATCATTCAAGAAAGAGGCGTAGCCATCGTCCGCTTCGAAGCCCCCGAGATAGGCATAGGCGGGTGAGACGATCAGACAGGCAGCAATGGCGGCTTTGAAAAGTTGGTGTCGCATTAGTTCATTCCTAATTGGGCGTAAGTTCGAATAAGGTCTGGCATTCAGGTTTGCTGTCGCGAGGCTACCGGCGACGGCAATGGCACATTGGCGCCGCCACGGCAAATAAGACGAGCAGGGCGGCCGTTGGCTCGGGGATCACGACGGGCGTTGCGATCACGCTGGCCGACGAAAGGGGCTCGCCGCCAGAGTCAAACCCCACAGCAGCAACCGAAAAGAGTGCCGATGCCGCCAGCCCATTCAGGTTCGAGTAGCCGTCGACGATGAAATCCCACTGCTCGCCCGGCTCAAAGATGCCATTGGCGTTGATACTCTCGAAAACGAGCGGTCGGTTGAGCCCAACGCGATCGATCTTGAACGCCTCATGACCGTTCACCAGACCATCGACATTGGTGAAGCGTGTCTCTGGATCGGCGACGTACCACAGATTGTCGAACGCCTGACCGGCGAGGTTGAAGATCGACACCAGCCGATTACCAAGCCCCACTCCTGGGTCGCTCGAAGGGCAGGCGAATTGATCGGTCAACTTGTCAACCGCATCGATCAATTCATCGGGGGGGAAGTTAATGCCAAGCTCGTCCAGATCCTCCGGGACTAAGAGAAAGTCGCATTCTGGAAGGTTTTCGTGGGTTACCGACACGGGCGCCGCATACGCGGTCAGCGTCAGCGTTACCGTCGCAAATGTGGCAGTAGCCAGAGTAGAGATGTTCATCACAAGTGCTCCGAGATAGGGAACTGAAAAAAGAGGGATGAGCGTAGTGGATGCCGCGAGGTCTAAAGACCTCTTGCGGTCCAACTTCAAAAACGGCGGCGCAGTCGATGTGAGATGCCGTTGACTCGTGAGTATCGATGGCCGCGGCGACGAGCCGCCGCCGTCCGTTGCGATCGTGTCATGCCCAACCGCACGGGATGGACGGTTCGTTTTGCCGGATCGCCCCACACGTCTTCTTGGAGGCATTCGAGATCTTCAGACTTCCAGTTCGTGCCAAAACTTGGTGTGGCGGTGGTCATAATGAATCTCCAAATCGAGAGAAGGTTACGCGGTCAAGATTGTGCAGCGTGACGGGAGCGACGCTTGGCGAGGCTCGCGTGGGCGCCATCTCGCGACGCCAGGCGTCAAGCCAAGCCGGTTGAAATGGCTTGCAGACGTATTGCAAAGCTCGTAGTTGCAGAGCGCGACGCTCTCGCACTTGGTCGTAAACGCTATCGATCACTAAGGCGTTCAGGTTGGTCCGCAGTGAGCGCAGCATCTCGAGCACGTCGAGTCCATCCATGTCAGGCAGTTGCGGACACACCAACCACAACGCATCGGAGAAGCTCGGCGCGATGCGAAGGGCGTTGGACCCACTGGTCGTGAGCGTTAGCCGAACGTCATCGTCGCACGTCGCATCAAGCAAACTGTGGTAGTCGTGCAGGCAAGGGTCGATCACGACTAGCCGTAGGACCGCCCGAGAGGGAGTCGCAATTGCTTCCATGGCGGGCTCCGTTGTGCTCGGGTAAGGGGCGACGCCAAAAGGCTTTGGCTTCTTGCGAGGCCCCCTTCGCAGCGAGCGTGCCACCGGCAGTCGCCCGCCCGTCGAGACGGAGCTAACTCGTTGAGAGCAAACAGGAAGAAATTCCCAAGAATCGCTTTCGGCCCACAGAAAGCCCATTTAGAAACTGGTCGCCTGCGACCACAGCGTGGTGAGACGACCAGTTACGAACTCGATAACTGAGGTGATTCGCTCCGGATTCATGGAGCGCACCGAGCGAATCGTTCCCGGCGAAGCGGTCGTTCGATCACCGAACAGAAGTCGGCAAAGCCGCTTGCTCTAGCGATTATCATCGGGACGCGGCGGCCGGCCCGGAGTCGACTGCGAGACATCAATCCTTAGCTTCTTGATCTTTCGACGCAGGACGCTGCGATCGATTTCTAGCAACCGTGCCGCGGCTGCCTGGTTGTAGCCGGTGTGCTCAAGCGTGGCCACGAGAAACCGCCTCTCGCATGTTTCCCACGTGGGCCAACTTCCATCTTCGTCCTGCGCGAGTTGCAAGTCGCCACCGACTTCTTCGTCATCCGCCGTCTCACGCACTGCCTCGCTGATCGCAGCAGGCATGTCGTCGAACTGCAAATCCGCTGACTCGATCAGGGGCCCTGCAGCCAGCATTACCGCACGCTCCAAGACGTTTTGAAGTTCACGTACATTGCCTGGCCAGCGATGCTGTTGGAGCGTCTCGAGGGCGTCGGTCGAGAGCGGCTTGAAGGGCAGACCGTGCTTGACGCTCTGACTAGAAAGCAAGTAGTCAGATAACAACTCGATGTCTTCGGGTCGGCTCTTGAGAGGCGTCGTCTTCAGCGATACGACTGCTAACCGATAGTAGAGATCCTCGCGAAAGCTGCCCGCGGCTACCTCAGCTGCCAAGTCACGATTCGTGGCGGCTACGACTCGCACATCGACGAACTGTTCGCTGTGACTGCCGACGGGGACAACCGCCCCTTCCTGTAGCACACGCAGCAGCTTGGCCTGCATGGCTGGCTCAAGCTCGCCAACTTCGTCAAGAAAGATCGTGCCGCCATCGGCCGCTCGGAAGCAGCCGAGTGCCTCGTAGTTCGAACCCGTAAAGGCGCCTTTGAGATGCCCAAACATATGGCTCTCAAACAGCGTGCCTGAGATGGCGGCACAGTTCACCGGTATGAACGGCTGCGGCGAGCGAGGGCTCCGATCATGAATGGCCCTCGCGATGAGTTCTTTGCCCGTGCCACTTGGACCAG
This sequence comes from Planctomycetota bacterium, assembly GCA_039182175.1. Taxonomy (GTDB): domain Bacteria; phylum Planctomycetota; class Planctomycetia; order Pirellulales; family Lacipirellulaceae; genus JBCCQL01. The sequence continues at coordinate 1,531 of JBCDCL010000049.1, read as the reverse complement.
AGATCAGCACGCTCGAATCAAACGGCGCAACAGCCGACACACTCGCCTGGATTCGTTTAGCCCATGCAGACACCCCGACCAATGGCCGCGTGACCGTGCACATATCTGTGCGAGGAAGAGCATTCACCGGATCATTAGCCCCCCGTGCTAAAGTCCTCAGCGAGCGCCGGTGATGGATGGCTCCTGCCGCACCGGCGGACCTTGGCCTCTTCACTCCAAGGTCGTAGCAGCGAACGCGAGCTTAAGCTCTATCCAAGCAAGATGCAAAGACAATCCGCCGAAGCAGCCTTGAGTAAAGCTACAGAAACGTTCGATTGTGTTTCCGTGACCGTTTTGACGGTTTTTCGAGAGAACCAAAGCTATTGTCTTCATGCACAGGGTTGCAGCGTCTCTGCGAGCGACTGCACTGACGCGCGAAGACTACAAGCGTGCCGCGAACAGCCCGTCGATGAATCGCAGTTTGTCGATTACCGGCGGAGGGATGACCTCTGGGACGACGTCTGTCAGCCCGAGCGAGCGATTGACTTCATTAAGCTTCCGTCCGATGGTCTGCATAGCGCTCAACTCATCTTGCAGCGAGTCGTACTCGCCAACGAATTGCTCGCCGAACTGGGCGATGAGCGTATCCTTGAGCGATTTCATGTCGAGATAAAATGCGGCTGTCTCGGCAAAGTCTTCCCATGGATGAGCGGCGGCATAACGACTTATAAAGCGATTCGACCAGTCCGCGGGGGGGCCCTGGTCATAGTAAGTCGACATTGCCTCGCCGTACGCTGGCTGACGCTCATCGCCAAACACTTCCCGAAAGTCTTCATCACGTATGCCGTCGACACAGACAAGCCAGACATAATGGCTTATCTCGTGACGCAAGTGCCCGATCAACGTTCGCTGCGATTCGCCGAAACGCTGTTTCTCAGACTCTCGCGTGACCGGGTCCGCCTCCTTCAGATTGAGCGTGATTAGCCCATTATCGTGCCCCGTTGGAAAATGCTCGTCGGGCGTGTCAACGAGAAAGCGAAAACCCAGCTGGGGTTCCGACTGCTTCCAAGCAAAACTGACCAAATCGAGGTCGTACAGCAATCGCCGCTTAGCTGCCTCGGCTTCACGCCAGCGATTCAGGTTGCTTGAGTCGCTAAGATCGGGTGCACGTTCGGTCAGCTCACAGCTGCTGCACTTTCCACCGCCGGCGGTGACGGCATTGCAGGCGTCCCAATCAATGCGGTTTCGGCAAGGCGCCACGACTGCCCCACAAGCGTCATTGCCGCATGTGTAGCGAGTACCCTCAGACGCATCCTCTTCCACTGGTTCCAAGGCGCAAACGCTGCGACATTGCTCGCACCAGCCGCAGTCGAGCCCGCACGCAGTGCATGTGCGGTTATCGAAGAAGAGTTGGTTCCCGCAAGTGCAGCTGTAGGTGCGCATCTCGGAGTCAATCTGTCTGCAAGGGTCCTGGCCGATAGCTAGCCGTCGCCGTGCGACAGCATGCCGACTCGGCGATAACGTGTCATCGAGTCGCAGAAATGCAACACGT
>JBCDCL010000048.1:0-10912 GCA_039182175.1 Planctomycetota bacterium | reverse complement strand
GGCGGCGATTGCCGAGCAGATCAGCAATGCCGAGTCTTCGGAGGCGTCCTTACAGGCCGAGGCACACGACGCCAAGTTGTTGATCTCTCGCCACGACCAACACGTCGAGATTCTGTCGGAGCAGCTAACGCAACTCAAGCGTGATACGTCAGAGCGGGGTAGCGCGGACCGCGAGGCAGCCAGCGAGGTCGCCACGCTGGTCGAGCGGACGCGGCTGTGCGAGCTATCGCTGCTCAGCGGGCGAGGCCAGATCAGCACGCTGCAATTCGAGGTTCAAGAGCTAGCGACACACCAGAAGCAGATGGCAGCGCGGCGACGCAGTGGCGCCAGTCAGCGGCAAGAATTGGCTCGGCGGCTGCACGAGGCCCGCCGCGCCGCAGAGTCGACCCGGTCGCAGTTGCAGCAGGCGGAACTCGACGCCGAGCGGCTACGACTCGAACGCACGGCCCTCGCCGACCGGATGCAGGAAGACTACGGCATCGATCTGGCCGAGGCAGCCCGCGAGGCGCCCGCTGCTGAGCCCGAGGACCGGGCATCACTCGAACAGGAGCTTTCGCTGCTACGCGGCCAAGTCGGTTCGGTCAGCGCTGTGAATCTTGATTCGCTCGAAGAACTCGACCAACTCGAAGAGCGATTCGCCCAGCTTTCGTCACAGTACAACGATTTGTCCGAAGCGAAGACTTCGCTCGAACGCCTCTCGACACGGATTAGCACGGAAAGCCGGCAGTTGTTCTTAGCGACCGTTGACGAGGTGCGTGGCCATTTCCGCGAGTTGTTCCGCCGGCTGTTTGGCGGCGGCGAGGCCGACATCATCATGCTGGAAGAAGCCGAGGGCGCCGATCCGTTGGATGCCGGCGTCGAAATAGCGGTGTCGCCGCCGGGCAAGGAGCTGCGTAGTATTTCCTTGATGTCGGGTGGCGAGAAGACGCTGACCTGCGTCGCGCTCTTGCTGGCAGTTTTTCGCACCAAGCCGAGCCCGTTTTGCGTGCTGGACGAAGTGGACGCGGCACTCGACGAGTCGAACGTCGGCCGCTTTACGGGGGTGCTGAGCGAGTTCCTCTCATCGACGCAGTTTATCGTGGTGACCCACTCCAAGAAGACCATGACTGGCGCCGACACGTTGTACGGCGTGACGATGCAGGAGTCGGGCATCTCGAAGCAAGTGTCCGTTCGCTTCGAAGACGTTGGCGAAGATGGCCAAATTAGCCCCGCAGCGACGCTCCGCAGGCAGACGCCGCCATCGCAAGCAGCGTGAGTCAGTCGCCAAGGAATTGACCACGGCAAGCGTGCGTCTGCGTGGTAGAAACGGAACTGGGACGAAATACTTTTGCGTTTCGAGACCCCAGACGCCACTTCTCGGCATTGCGTCTAAAGATGGGACCCCGTTCGTAACGAATGTAGGTATCGGATGGGTTGTTCTATTCGGACCGACGCCACGGCGACGGAGCCCCGAATTGGACGCTCGCAGGGGGGAGCCTGCCTTTTGTCCAGTGGAAGCGTGCGTTGCTGGCGCCGAATCGGAGCCATGATGCGCACCCTGCCTTGCTTCCCCCTAGCGCCCATTCTACGAGTGCGCACTTTCACCTGTTGGTCCTGATCGACAGGTAAGAGGTTGGGATTGTTCCGGTTGTAGGAACTGCCCGGAGCCACTTGCTCCGTGTTTGTCCACAGGTCCGGTTTTAAGCAATCCCCGCCCAGAGTGCTAACCGATGCGAGTTGTACGAAGGCGTGGATCAGAAGGACCTGACCCAACCACAACCCAGTTACGAAGGACAGCCCCGACCCAGACGTGTGTGTCCGGTTAATACCCACAGCCGGCGTAAGGGATCGTTCGCCAGACCAGCGGTGATCACACACGAGGGGCCCAACAGGCGGCTCTTGCCATCCACTCGCCGTAGCGATGGCAGGAAAGCCTTGATACCTCAGCAAGATGAATTGGAGAGCCCGATGAAGGTCTTTACAACGGGTCAGGTCGCAAAGATCTGCAAAGTGGCCCCGCGCACGGTGAGTAAGTGGTTCGATTCCGGACGCCTTAAGGGATACCGTATCCCTGGCTCCCAGGACCGCCGTATCCCCCGCGAGTACCTAATTAAGTTCCTCAAAGAGCACGGCATGCCGCTGGGCGATCTTGAGGACGAAGCCATGGCCAAGGTGCTGATCGTCGCTCAGGACCAGGTGCTAATCGAAAACCTCAAGCGAGAGCTGCCGGCCGAGAAGTCGTTCCGCAGCGAGACGGCCGCCAGCGGTTTTGAAGCCGGCATTCAGTCCGAAAGCTTCCACCCGGACTGCATCATCGTCGACTTCTCGATAGGTCACGTCGAAGCGTTGCAGATTTGCCAAAACCTGCGTCGCAACAACGACTTCACCGAGACGATTTTGATCGCTCTGTTGCCGGACGACGGTTCGTCGACCAGCTTCGATCGCTCGACGATCAACGAGACGTTTAAGAAACCGTTCGACGCCGCCCTGCTTGCTGAGCGGTTGCGAACCCTCATTGGCGCCAAGAAGGAACTGGTCTGACCCACCCGTTCCGGGGCAGCTACGGCAAAGATGATCGCGTTGGCCCGTCTTCCGCGAGATCCCTGAGACGGGCCATCCCAACCAGCTGGCGGCTGAAAGACTCGGCCGCAGGCGGCAGGCAATTCGCTCCACGGACGGAGACATCCCCTGCCGCCAAGCGTACAGAAAAAAGCCCGGCCAAGATGGCCGGGCTTTTTTTGTGGCTGGACTGCGGTGAGTGGTGACTGGTGATTAGTGACTGGTGACCAGTGACTGGCGGTTGGTGACTGGGGATTTACGGCGTGGCGTCGGCTGATCTCAGGAACTCTTCCGCCTTCTAGGAATGCCCACGTTTTTCAAGTAGGCGGTGGGGGCAACCACGGCTAGTAGCGGTTACCATACTAGTAGCGTCGGTTTGCTAATCACCAGTCACCAGTCACCGACAACCACCCACCCCGTGTCCAACCCGCTTACTCATTTCGACAACCAAGGCGCCAGCCGGATGGTCGATGTCGGCAGCAAGCCCGCGACGCACCGCGTCGCCCGTGCATCGGCCGTGGTGTCGATGCAGCCGGCCACAGCCGAGCTAATCCAGGGACGAGGCCATGCCAAGGGCGATGTGCTCGAAGTTGCCCGCATCGCCGGCATCATGGCTGCCAAGCGGACAGGCGACTTGATCCCGCTTTGTCATCCGCTGTCACTCACCGCGGTGCGAATCTACTTCGAGTTCTCCAACGACACCACGCTATGGATCGAAGCCACTGCCGAAGTGACCGGCCCCACCGGTGTCGAAATGGAGGCCCTAACCGCCGCCAGCATCGCCGCCCTTACGGTCTACGACATGTGCAAGTCCGCCGACCGCGGCATGACCATCGGCCCGGTGCAGCTTGAAGAGAAACAAGGCGGCAAAAGCGGCCACTGGGTGCGTGTTTAGCGAGACGGGTGAGCGTCGCTCGCGAGGTCATGCATCTGCTTGAGCAAACTTCACCCGCTCATAGAGTTCCGCTAGCGGCAACTCGGCGTCGACTTCCGCTAGCGGGATGACTGCCTCTTGCCCGCGGTACAGCTCGCTCTGAAAGCCTGACTCACTCCGGCGATAGGCAACAACCTCAGGTTTATCAGTCTCGATTAGCAAATAAACCGCGAGCGACGGAATCGCCAGATAAGCGTCCCGCTTTTCAAGCTGATCGACCCGGCGGGTCGAATCGGATAGCACCTCCGCAACAACCACCGGCCGATCTTGAAAGGTATCCGCGGGTCCGTTGGGTTCGCAGACAACCATGCCGTCGGGGTAATAGAAGCTGGTGTAGCCGCTCGCTTGGATGCGTACCTTGACGTCTGAATTAAAAGGCTCGCACGGTTTGCCGCGCAATTGCCCACCGACTGAAATTAAAAAATTCGCGGCGACACGGTTATGGACATTCTTGCCGCCCGCCATTGCGTGAACGTAACCGCCGACATACTCGTGGCGGATCTCGCTGTCGCGTTCGGCAGCCAAGTACTCTTCTACCGAGACGAGCGATAATTGTTCGATGGCGTTCATGTCGAAATTATAGCACTTGTCTCGCCAGGCACCAAAACAGCAGCTCGCATCTCTGCTGAGACTACTCAGCCACGCTCACCGCGACCGTCGTCCCAAGGCTGGCGTTCTCCTCCAGCCATTCAATGCCCGCCGTGATGTTGCCAAAGACGTCCCCACGCCAGCCGTGGCCGCCGGCGTAGGTTTGCAGCTTTGCTTTGGCGCCATGCCGAGGAAGTTCGGCCGCGGCTTTGCGGGCCATCCAGAACGGGCAGACCTGGTCCGCCTCGGAGTGCAGTACGTAGTAGGCGTGGCCTGATGCATTTTCGAGCGTTAGGTCTTTCCAGTGAAAGACGCTCATCGCGGCAAACGTCCCCGTGATGGGCGTCCCTTCGGTCATCGATGCTGCGTAGACGGCCGGCCCGCCTGACGACCAGCCGAGGGCGAACGTGCAGCGGCGATCAACCTTCGCCCGGCCCGCCACATCCTCTACGGCCAGCCGGATAAACTCTTCGGTCGGCACTTTGACGCCACGCGTCGGACTACCGGCGGTGGGCCAAACGATCTTCTGCTGCTTGTTCCACTTCGGAGCGAGCGGTTGAACGATCAAATAGTCGTCCGACAGGGCGTACTTGAAAATGCGTTTGACGAAAGGCGTGAAGCCATCGCCACCATCGCCACCCGGTAGCACTACCAGCAGCTTGTAACCCTGTGCAGGCCGGTCGCCCGGCGTCGCGGCGCCAATAAGCGTGTACCGCAGCTTGCGGTCCGCTTCCAACCGATAGGTCTTCTCGCGGACGTCAGCGAGATCGTCCTGGGCAGATGCGTGTGACACAATGACTAAGGCAGCCGCGACAGCAGCTACCATCGAATTGGAGCAATGCGATCTCATAGGCTTTCTCTATTTACTAGATGGTAGTCGTCGCCCGGCTTGAGTGCTGCAAACTTCAGCAGACCGTTAGGCTCGACCGTAAGCCGCTTGAGTTCTGCCCTGTTTTCGCCCTGCAGTGATACGGAAATCTGAGCGCGATCGCCGATTGCAAGCCAAGGAATCGTTGCACACCCTGCGTCGTCGCTCAACACTTCGACAAGCTCGATGCCCTCGGAATACACGAGGTGCGTTTCCCGCCCACCCCAAATGGGTCGAGGCTGCCTTTGCACTGGTCGGATAACAAAGCGTTGCTTCGCGTCTGGCTTTAAATTTGCGATCACTCGCACTTGAATCGGCGTGGCTTTGTTCAAAAACAGCTCTACCTTCTCTACCGGCTGCCCGGTTGCGTTCTCCTGCAGCTTGTAGTACGACGCAAAAGCGAACCCGTCTGCGAACGTGGCAAGCTGCACGGCGTATTTGCGGTTCAAGGAGATCGCGTTGCGGAGTGTAAATAGACCCTTGCTATCGCTCTTGGTTGTGTAGCCACGCTGAGAGTAGCCGCCGTGCCAAGTCTTAATTACAGCTAAGACTTGAGCTCCAGGAATTGGTTCTCCGGTAGTGGCAAAGATGCCGCCACTTACATCGCCTCTCTGGACAGGTGATTTCTCTTTGCCAGATTGCAGAGCCAGCTGCTCTGCTTCGGCTTCTTGCAGATCTAGCTCTGCCTGTAGAACTGCCTCCTCGGCTTGCCGGAACTTCTCCGCTAAGCCTTCGCGGCGTGCTCGCCATTCGAGTGCTCTTCCACTCTCTGCAGACAAGCTATTCGTTACTTGCCGCTCGGCATTCTCTAGTTGAGCTTGCAATCGAACTACCTTCGCCTCGACCGAATCGAGACGCTGGGTCGCCTCGCCGATTTGCACTTCTGAGGCTTCGTTGCCGGTAGTCTCCTCGGCGCTGGCGAGCAAGGTTTGAAGCTGCTTGCGTTGCTCCACGAGCTTCGCAAGTTCTACGTTCAGCTTGGCGACTTTCTGCTGGGCTTCGTCGACCGCGGCCCTCATTGCCCTTGCCGATTTTGCCTCCGCTTGGCGCAATGCCCTAAACTCATCCTGCCGAGTTGCCAACGATTGGCGCCGTAGCTCTAACCGCCTTGTGAGCAACTCGACACGCTGCTGGGCGAGCTGCACGGCCGCGGCAGAGGGAATGAAGCTTGGCTGCCTGAGTGTGGGCGACTTGGTAGCCGACGCGGTGTTCGAATCTGACGTCGACGGCGTGGCCGGAGCAGGCTGATTCTGTTCGAGGATCGTTGCCAGGCGCCGCATTTCATCTTGATTCTGCGTCAGCAGCTCGCGGGTAAGTGCCTGATCGCGGTTCATCTGGTAGGTCTGCCACGCCAGCCCCACCACGCTCAGCACCAAGACGACGCTCACAATGGCGACAAAACGCTGCAGCATGACAATGTCTCCCCGTTTGATTTGCCGGCACTGCTTGGCGAAGGCCTCGCGATCGCCAAACGTTGCCTCGGCCGCTTGGCGTGCCTGGTCGGGCGCCATCCCTTGCCGCTCGTTTTCCTCGGCCAGCATGTCGAGATGAAACTCTAGCTCCGCGGCAATGTCGTCCTCGACGTCGGCCGGATCGCGTCCGTCGCCTGGCCACAGCCAGTACGGCAAGAAAGAACTGACGTCGGGCATCACTGGCGCCCCCGGACAGGCACCGGCACGGGAAGAAGTTTGGCCGGCGCCGGTTCAAGCACTTTGCCAATCGCTTCGACCATCGCCCGCCACGCCGCAACTTCGACCTTCAGTTGCTTGCGGCCCGATTGGGTGAGCTTGTAATACTTCGCCCGCCGATTGGCCTCCGACAGGCCCCACTCCGCCGCAATCCAGCCCCGGCGTTCCATCCGGTGCAGGGCAGGGTAGAGCGACCCCTCTTCGACTTTCAGAAAGTCTTCGCTCGCAAGCTGAATATGCCGAGCCACGGCATACCCATGCTTCGACCCAGCCGACAACGCCTTGAGCACCAACAGATCAAGACTACCCTGCGGCAGATTGCCGTCGTTTTTTGCTTTCGCCATAACGTTCCCCTTGTGCGTCTAGGGGAATAGTACCCGCCTTCCCCTAGAGCATCAAGGGGTAGGCGAACGAAATCGATGGTTACTGAGAAAGCACCCATCGTCCGACGGTTGCTGCGACAGCCACCGGATCGGCGTTGTCAGCCGCGGGAAGTATCCTCACCTATGGTGGATTTGGCCTGAGTGTGGCTCAGACGGCGTTGACATATGAAGGGACGGGTGATCTGGCGGCAGACTCGGCGAGTCTGGCCATCGATGCCCTCTCGTCCGTTACCTCGGGCCGGGTAAAAACTGCTCTGCTGATTGCGGACGCTGGGATAAACCTGGTGCAAGCAGGCGTCGCCGCCAGTCGCTCGTACGACGCTTTTCGCGGAGGAGACTATGTAGGCGGCACCTTGAACGCCATCGGCGCCACGCTAGGATTTGGCAGCTCCGCTGTTCGTGGCGTGCAAGTGTCCGTTCCGCGGACCACAGGTGGGCCGACTTACAAGACTTGGAATCAGTTCCAATCGGGCACAGCCGGTCAGTTTTCTAGCCGTGCGGAAGCGGCGAGCGCATGGAGGGTGTACAAGGAAGCGAACGGCATCGTTACTGGAAACAAGCGAAGCGAGGCGGTGGCCCGCCAGTACCTGAAGTCGCTGGCTGACGACTACCGAACACCTTCATGGATGATGCCGTGGCTACGTGAGGGGCGACGGCCTCCCGGCTACGAGATCGACCACATCAAGCCGTTGTCGATTGGTGGCGACGATCTTCCGTCAAACATGCGGTTGCAAGGAATTGACTTGCATGACACTCACCACAGATACTATCGGCCATGGGAGTGGTGAGAAGATGAGTGAAGCAAAACCAACTGCGAAGAAGTTGCTGGCGTCATTCGACCCTTCGAATCCCGAAGGGCGCGGGGGCGGGTTCGTCGTCCCGGTCGTCGAAAATGGGCGAGTTTGCTTCTTCGATCTGAAGTCGAGGCGTGTTGCGGAGTTCGCGATGATGGTCTTTGTCGGCCGACAGATATCCGCCAACGACCTATTCGCCAAGCTTGTCGATACGGGTCGCCAGATTCCCGACGTCGAAGGAACGATGACAGTGCTGTCGCGGTACGTCCTCAAACTCTCCAACTTCAAAGTTGGCAACGTGGTATCGATTGAGGTGAGCGAAAGCGGCAATGGTGCTTTCCAACTCGTGAAGCTTGCCGACACACCATCGGCAGCGAGTCGGACTATTGGCTGCGGAGATCAAGATTGATCCATCGGCTCCGCCGCATTCTCGGCCTTCCACACGTCGGGCAGGAACTGCCCGAGTTGCTCGGCGGGCGTCTGGCCGATCTTCGCCAGCACGCTGGTCAGATAACGCTGCGGATCGAGCTGGTGGCGTTCGCAGCTGGCAATCAGCGACCACAGCCGGGCGTGGTTCTCAGCGGCTGCATCGTTCCCGGCGAAGAGCCAGTTCTCACGGCCAATGGCCACCCGCTTGAGCGTTCGCTCGCTGGCGTTGTTATCGATGTTGAGGTAGCCCTGCGTGGCGTATGTGGTGAGCGCTTGCCACTGGTTCTGGGCGTAGGTGATCGCCGTGGCCATCGGGCTACGGGGCAGCACGACCTGGTGCTCGGCTTCGAGCCACGCCTTAATGCGATCGAGCACCGGCACGCTGCGTGACTGACGCACCGCGAGCCGTGCATCGTCATCGGCATCCTTCGCTTCGCGCTCGACGGCGTACAGCTCGGCGATCAGCGACAGCATCTGCGCAGAACGCTGCTCGTCGGAGTCTTGCGCGTCGTAGAACTTCCGCCGCGCATGCGCCCAGCAGGCGACTTCCGTTACGTTCTGCGAGTGGAAGATGCCGTCGTAACCGCCGTAGGCATCCGCCTGCAGGTAGCCCTCGTAGCTTGAAAGCCACTTGGCCGGGCCGTCGCGAGAACGGCTCGGCGTGGAGTCGTAAACGGTGTAGGGATTCGCTTGGTCGCCCAGGTAGCACCAGATGCGGCCCTTGCGGCACTGCTTGGCGCCCCGCGATTGGATCGGGACGACCGTGTCGTCGGTGTGGATTACCTTCGATTGGCGGACCCGCTCGGTCATCAGCTCGACAAGCGGCTTGACCAACTCACCTGCACAACGCATCCACGCACACATCGTGCTGCGGGCGATATGGACCTGCTGACGCTCGAAGATGCGCTCCAGCCGGTAGAGTGGCAGGTGGTCGCCCAGCTTGCTGGTGATCACGTACGCCAACAAGCTCGGGCCGGGCAAGTCTTGTAGGGTAGGTGGTTCTGCCGACAGTCGGTCTTGCCAATGGCTCCGCAGTCACTTCGGCAGGTTCACCTACCTATTCACATCGCAATACGAGGCACCGGGCAGCAGTCAGCCGTGTAGCAGCCAGTCGCGGCGGCTTGCAACAAAATCGCCACCGGCCAAGAATTCTCCAAGCTGGCCCAAAACGGCGGCCTAAAACCGATTGCAGAAGTTTTGTGATTCTTGTGGTAGAACGATAATTGCCCACTTCTAACCAGCGGGGCAGGGTCGCCGTAAGTCGTTCAGCGCCGCGGTGGCGAGCAGCAGTTCGCTTCCCAATCGCACGTTTTGAGCGCGAAAAAAATGAAAACGGCCTGTTCGAGAAGTGCTGCTCGAATTTCTTTGGGCCAACTTTCTATCTGGCGGCCGGATCGAGCTTCAATAGCCGTGATGGGCGGCGCCGTGCAGCTTGGCTTGCTCGACTTCGGTGAGCATCGCGACGTAGAGCGTGTCGAAGCCATGGTCGCGGGTCAGGTGCTCCAGGTACGTCATGCCCGCGACGTCGGCCTGCGGTGGTTCTAGCGAGGCAAGCCAGGCACGCAGTTCGCTGGCGTTGAGGTTCCGCAACCAGTGGCTCGCCGGGCGGCCATGGCGAGCACGGCGGAGCGGCGTGGCTGCGGGACCTGCGTCGGCGCCTTCGACGGCGATGCAGTAGTCGTCGGCGCCACCTTCGATGGCAGTGAGCAAGCCCGCCGGCGCCGCCGATGCGGTTAGGTAGTCGACGTCGTCTCGCCCGTCGACCGGTTCGCCCGTTTCGCGATGCACCGGCTGCGTGATGCCCGTCAGACTCCACTCGCCGGCAACCAACTCCGACCGCTCGAGCCATTGCCAGGAGCTATTGGTGGCGGCCCGCCAATGCTCGACGACGCGAGCCGGCTTGATGGCGTCGGGTTTGAACTCGGCGCCGTCGACGGCTGCCCTGATTACCTCGGTAGCCAGCTTGTCGAGCGGACTGGCGCCAACGCGACTAGCAAAACCCGCGACGCCCAGCCCTAGGCTGATGGCAAAGTGGCGGCGGTTCATGGCACAGGGCGCCTGGGCGATTGGCGGCGGTCAAGACACAGACGTACTGTGAAACTCTACCTCGCTCTGCGATGTTGCCGAAATGCAACACCCTGGTCGGCGCCAACCCGCAAGCTGCTGCGACCGCAACAAGCCCGTCAATCGGCGCCACCGGCCGTGGCAATCCGATCGGCAATCGCCTCGGCCGTCTCTTCGTCGCCCAAATCAACGAAGCGGCACTCGCTGAGGCTGCGGAACCACGTGCCTTGCCGTTTGGCGAATCGCCGGGTGCGTGACTTGATCCGTTCGGTCGCTGTCGGCAAATCCATCTCGCCCGCTAGGTAATCTAGCACTTCGCGATAACCAACCGCTTGGCTGGCGGTGCGGCCTAGCTCACGCCCGTCGGCAACTAAGGTCTGCGTCTCCTCGATCAAACCTGTGGCGAGCATTGCATCGACGCGGTCTTCGATCCGCTGGTGCTGGGTCGCCCGATCTCGCTGCACGACAAACACCCGGCACTCGTCGGCAGAGCGGGAGTCTTCAAACTCCATCTGCTGATGGCTGATCGGCTCGCCGGTCGCTCGATAGACCTCCAACGCGCGGACGATCCGCCGGGTGTCGTTGGGGTGAATTGCCGAAGCCGCTAGCGGATCGACCTGAGTCAG
>JBCDCL010000047.1:0-11037 GCA_039182175.1 Planctomycetota bacterium | reverse complement strand
CGCCTGAACGGACCCGAGCAAGTGGACGAAGGACTGGGCATCCGCGTGATTGGCACGCTTCCTTCGCTGTCGGGACGCAAATCGCTCGACCCCAAGCATCCGATCGTCGCTCAACTGACCGAATCGATCGACAGCGTGCGGACTGCCCTCATGCACGAGTCGACCACGAAACGTCGGCAAGTCGTCCTGGTCACCAGTGCTGCAGCGATGGAAGGTCGCACCACGGTCGCCAGCCAACTGGCCGCCAGTTTGGCTCGTGCAGGTCGTCGGACGTTGCTCATCGATGGCGACCTTCGCCGACCGGCGCTCCATTCGCTATTCGACGTGCCGCTCGAGGACGGCCTGTCCGAGGTCCTACGTGCTGAATGCGACATCGCCGACGTGGTGCGTCCGACACACGCCGAGGGCTTGTGGCTGATGGCCGCCGGTTACTGCGACGCTGACGCGGTGCATGCCTTGGCGACCGATCAGGCTCAGCCAATCTTCGAGAAGCTGCGAAGCGACTACGACTTTATAATCATCGACGGAGCCCCGCTGCTCGGCTTGTCGGACTCGCTCCTGTTTGGCCAGCACTGCGATGGCGCCATCCTGTCGGTCCTTCGCGACCACACCAACGTGCCAAAGATTCAGCAGTGCTCGGAACTGTTGCGAAGCGTTGGCATTCGACTGATCGACTCCGTCGTCAACGGTGTGCCGATCAAGGCCGACCGCCGCGTTATGCACCTGCAAGTTGCCGGCTCGAAGAGTGCCCGCAAACAGTTAGAAAGTGCCGCTAGCGATAGCTAGCCAACCCGCAGCGGCGACATGGTCGACGCTGCCGAGAGACAGTGCTACAAAATACAGGGCAGGGCTTGCAAAAGCTCTGCCCTGTTTTCGTTTTCAGGCACTGCCTGTAGGTCGCGTCTGAAAAGCTGCAATATTCTCTCGATCAGGAACACTCGTGAGCCAGTCTAACACGCCTCGCCGATCGGCAAAAAACGTCTTGGGCTACGACTTGCAGCCCTGCAGCACCGACCCGATGACCGGTTTTTACCGCGATGGTTGCTGCAATACGGGGGCGGGCGACGCTGGTGTCCACACGGTTTGCGCCGAGATGACTGAGGAGTTTCTCAAGTTCAGCGTCTCGCGTGGCAACGATCTGGTAACGCCGATTCCTGCCTACCAGTTTCCCGGGCTCAAGCCGGGCGATCGCTGGTGCCTGTGCGCCGCTCGCTGGAAAGAGGCCTACGACGCCGGCGTGGCGCCAAAGGTGGTGCTCGATAGCTGCCACATTTCGACGCTCGAGTTCGCCACGCTAGAAGAACTGCGTGAGCACGAGACGGAGTGAACCATCACCCGTGGCGAGTTGGGTTTCTGCCTAGTGAACCCGCTGGCCGACTTTGGCGCCTTCGTCGGGCGAGAGGACGAAGACCTCTTCGCCGCCAGGGCCACTAGCAACGACCATGCCTTCGCTCAGGCCGAACTTCATCTTCCGCGGCGCCAAGTTGGCCACCATCACCACTTGCCGGCCGAGAAGTTTTTTCGGATCGTAGGCCGCCTTGATGCCGGCGAAGACCTGTTTGTAGACGCCACCGCCGAGCGACAACTTTAGCTTCAACAGTTTGCGAGCCTCAGGCACCTGCTCCGCCTCGACGACGCGGGCGACGCGCAGGTCGACCTTCAAAAAATCATCGAAGCTGCACTCGTCGGCGAGTGGTTCTGCTTCAAGCGAATCGCCGGGGTCGTTCCACTGATCGACGAAATCAGCTTGCGAGCCGTCGGACGACCCCGAGGCTGACGCCTCAGGCTGGCTAGCGGAAGTTGCCTCGCTTGCTTTCGACTCTTCAATCATCTTCTCTACCTTTGCGGGTTCGACTCGCTTGAGCATGTGTTTGAACTTGGCGACCGGCGTGCCAACTAGCGGCGTTTGGGCCTGGTCCCAAGAAGTAATCGGATCGTTCAGCAACTCGCCCGTTTGCTCGGCAAGCTTCGGCAGCACCGGAGCGAGATATATGGCAAGTTGACGGAATAAGTTGAGCGCAATCGTGCAGATGTTCTGCTGAACTACGAGCGGCGTGACCTCAACACTCGCGTCCTGCGAAAAGTTAATTTGCTCTCTAACAGAAAAAGTAACTACGCTGTTGCCTCCAACTTGCTTTTCTTTGATCTTAGTTACCTCGGCTAGAAACTCATCTTCAGTTTTCTTTGGCCACTCCCAAGGGGACATAGATTCAACAAGCGGATTCGCCCGGTCGGCCAGGGCCATGATGTGCCGCATGGCTTTGCTGTAGTCGCACTGCTCGTAGGCTTCGGCGATGGTATCGGCGGCCTTGGCGGCTTCGGCAAATAGTCCGCCATCGTCGGGGTACTCGGCCGACAGGCCGGTCTTCTGCACGAATTTCGCACTCCGACTGGCAAGGTTCACCACCTTGCCCACCAAGTCGGTGTTCACTTTAGCGGTGAACTCTTCGAGCGACAGGTCGAGATCGTCTACTTTGCTCGATAGCTTCGACGCATAGAAGTATCGCAAATACGCCGGGTCGAGGTGATTCAGGTAAGTCCGCGCGGCGACGAACGTCCCCTTGCTCTTGCTCATCTTCTCGCCATCGACGGTCAAGAACCCGTGGATTTGCACCCTGGTCGGCAGCGAGTAACCGGCCGTCTTGAGCATGCCGGGCCAAAAGAGCGTGTGGAAGTAGGTGATGTCCTTGCCGATGAAGTGATGCACCTCGCACTCTGCGGACCGCCACCAGTCGTCAAACTTCTCGCCGGTCCGATTACACCATTGTTTGGTGCTGGCCATGTAGCCGATGGGGGCGTCAAACCAGACGTACCAATAGTTTTTTTCAAAGCCGGGAATCTCGAAGCCAAAGTAGCGATGCGGCCGCGTGACGTCCCAATCCCGTAGCGGTTCGATCTCACCCGCTTCGTTCTTGGCTTGTAGGAAGTGCCCTTTCAGGTAGTTTGCAATCTCCGGCTGCAGGGCGCTTCCGTTTTCGACCCACTCTTCCAAAAAGGGCCTAAGCTTTTCGAGTCGCACAAACTTGTGGGGCGCCGTCCGCAACTCGGGCGTGGCGCCCGACAGCGTGCTCCTGGCGTCGATCAGCTCGGTCGGTTGATAATTGGCGAGGCACTTTTCGCAGTGGTCGCCATACTGGTCTTCGGCGCCGCACGTGGGACAGGTTCCACGGATCAGCCGGTCGGCGAGGAACGTCTCTTCCTTGGGATCGTACGGCTGTTCGACCTCACGCTCGATGATGAGCCCGGCGTCGACGATTTTTTCCCAAATCTCGGTGCACAGCGCACGATTCTCATCGCTGTGGGTGCTGCCGTAGTTGTCGAACGCGATGTCGAAGCCAGCGAAGTCGGCTTGGTGCTCCGCATTGACCTTGGCGATGAACTCTTCCTCGCTGACACCCGCCCGCTTGGCGGAGATCATGATCGCCGTGCCGTGCGTGTCGTCAGCACAGAAGTACCGGCAGTCGTTTCCGCGAAGCTTCTGGAAGCGGACCCAGATGTCGGTCTGCAAGTACTCCACCAAGTGCCCGATGTGGATCGGGCCGTTGGCGTAGGGCAGGGCAGAGGTGACCAAAATTCGGCGAGGCATACGCAGTAGTTGCTAGCAGTCGAGGTGGTGGTCGAAAGAGGAATGCCGTCAAAAAGTGCTGGCCAGGTCGGCAGTCGCCAGTTTGATTTCCCCTGTGGCGACACATTCTAGCGGCGATAGCGGCCCGCTACGAGGCTTACCGTTGGGCCCGTTGGCACAGCGTATGCTCCATCGTATCGCTGAGTCACCGCAATACGTCGCGGATGCTGGCCGGCAGCGTCGCTCGCCGCGAAACGTCGAACGACAAGGCGGCACGCACGGCGTCATTGCTAGCAACCACAACCGGTTTTCCGGCCACTTGGCCGACCTGATCTTGTAACTATTTCGCGACTGGGACAAATTGTTCGCGGTCCTCAACCAGGATCGCACGAACGCAGGATGCGTTCGCCAAGGAATCGATATCGATCTCGCTCGCGCGACCAAACGATCCAAGGAGGGATACGATGGTCCGGCTGTCACTCTTCGTACGCATTTCTATTCTGGCGACGTTGGCCCCACTGGGCGCCTCGCTCGCCGCCGCGCAGCAAGTGGTGCTGCTCGACTTCTCGATGCCTGGCTGTGCACCATGCCGGCAGATGGACCCGGTCGTTAGCCGACTGCAGCAGGAAGGCTTCCCCGTTCGCAAAGTCGACGGCACACGCCAACCACAGGTTGCCCAACAGTTCCGCGTCGATCGCTACCCGACGTTCGTGCTGGTCGCGGACGGGCAAGAGGTTTGGCGATCGGTCGGGCTACAAAGCTATGACGGTTTGCGACAACTGCTCGTCACGGCGACACAGCAAACGGCTATGGCCGCGTCGAACCAAACACCGCCAGTGGTGCCGGCGACTTTCGCAGGTCCGCCGCCGCAAGCCGGTGGAGGATTTCAAGTCGGCAGCGACCTTGGCCCCGCCCCGGCGGTAACGATCCCCGGCGTCAACGATACGGCCAGGGCACGGACTCCTGCCGCTGCAGTGACGAACTCGTCGCAGCCTACACGGCCGGCAACAGATGGTCCCAATCCAGACCAACTGCTTAGCGCGTCAGTCCGCCTAAAAGTGAAGGAAGGGAGCGGTAACTCCTTCGGCACCGGAACGATCATCGATGCCCGAGCCGGCGAAGCTTTGGTGCTGACCTGTGGGCACTTGTTCCGCAGCGATGCGGCCCAGGCGACGGGTCCGCCGACGATCTCCGTAGAGCTGTTCCAACCCGTGGGCGGCGGCGCCGTGCGTGTCGCCGAGCGTGTCACCGGTCAACTTATCAGTTTTGATTTGGAGAATGACGTCGCACTCGTCAGCATTCGCCCCGCCGGCGCCGCGCAGGTAGCGCATGTCGCCGCCTCACCGACCGCTGCGATGGTGGGGCAGCCGACGTGGAGCGTCGGTTGTGATCGCGGCGCCGATCCCACCGTGCGGTCCGGTCGTGTGACCAGCACTGACAAGTACCAGCGGCCACCTAGTTTGACGACCACCGGCGCGCCTGTCGTCGGCCGAAGTGGTGGCGGACTGTTCAATGCACGGGGCGAAGTCGTCGGCGTTTGCTTCGGCGCCGACGAACCGGGCAACGAAGGCTTCTACGCCAAGCTGACCTCGATTCATGCAGAACTCGACAAGCTGGGTCTCACTGAGATTTATCGCGGCGGACCAGCAGCGGCGGCTCCCGCGGCTGTCGCGGCAACCACGCCGGCGCCGGTCAAACCACCAGCCGAAGAGCCGGCAACCATCGCCACAACCGGCGGCATGGTTCCCGTGCATCCTCGCGGATCCTCCCCGCTTGTCCGCGGGCAGGATAGCTTCGCCCCCACGCAACCGGCGTCGCTCACCGCCACCGAGCGGGCGGCATTGCAGGAGCTAAGCCGGCGAGCGGCGGACTCCGAAGTGGTCTGCGTCATTCGACCCAAAGAGCCGGGCGGCAAAAGCGAGGTCATCACGCTCGACAGCGTCTCGCCCCAGTTCTTGCAGGCCCTTCAGTCGATGGGCGGCGGACCGACGCGTCAATAATGGCCTAGTGTTCCCCGCTGATCGTCCCTTATCAGCCCCGCCGCCGCCCCGTCGTGGTACTGTGCCGCACCAGCGAATGTCGCGTAACCGGTTCAATCGGAATAGGCGATCGCCGACGATCTGCAGGCCGCGGCATCGCGATCACCCACGAGAGGCGACCAGCCCGAGCATGGCGTAACCTTGCCAAGAAGGTTTAGGCGATGGCGCCACGTCATCGCTGCTACGCGAATTTCTCTCGGGTCGGTCGATATGCTGTGGTTCATTGCGTTGGTGGCGACACTCAATCTATGCATCGGTTACGCGTTGGGCGTCTACATTGGCGAAATGCCGTCGCTGCCGAGCCGCAAGCCGGTCGACCCGCCGGAGCCCGCACTCGACCTCGCCACACCGGCGCCTGAGCCTGCTCCTCAACCGACTGCACCAACGTCAATTGCGGAAACGACGCCGCAGCCCGTCGAGGAATCGGCCGAGCCTGCCGCCACGACCGAAGAGGCCGCTCCGCCTACGCAAGAAAAATCGAAACCGGCGCCGACGCCCGAACAGGTGATGGATGGCATGGCAGCGTTCCAGGCGCAGCTGGCGAAGATGGGCGCCGACATGCAGGCTTCCATCGCCGACGACGACGCCTTCGGCCAGCACGCAGACCGACTGCAACAAGCCAACCACGATTACCTCGAACGGACGCAAACGACGCTCGACGAGCTAGGCGACGCCACGGATGACGAGTCGGCAAATTGCCGCGACATCCTGGCAGAGAACGCCAAGCAAGTTGGCGCCGCGAGCGACGAGATTGACGCCATGCTGGCCGATGGCGTTCCCGACGCCGCGGCTCGCGAGTCGCTGATCGCCAAAACAGAAGAACTGGAATCGACCGTCGGCGCCGCCGAACGCGATATCGAGGCGAAGGTCGAGGGCGCTTCAATTGACTCGGCAACAACGCAGAATGGCGCACCTGACGAACCGGAGGCCGAGACAGGCGAGGACAGTGAGGGTGATTTGGCAGCCTCTGCGATGGTCACCATCGAAGAAGCACAGGCAGCCATTCAGGCGGCCCTCGATGCTGGCGAAGATCAAGTCGTCGTCGCCGGCGTTCGCCACGACCAAATCGAGTTGCCAGAAGGCGCCGGCGAGGAAACCGAGGTACGGCTACTGAACGCCATCTCCGAGCTTGCCAGTGGCTTGATTGACGAGCAGCAACTGCTCGCCCCGCGTGAAAATGGCGAACTGCTGATGGTCCTTCGGGGAGACGATGTCGAACAAGCGACGCAGCGAATCGAGACGCTCCGGCAGCAGATTGAGAAAGCCACCTTTGTCGCCGGCGATGCAAAGCTCCAAACCACCGTCACCTGCGGCCTGGCCGAGTCGACCGATGGCATCACGCAGTACGAGCTACTCGACTTCGTCGACGAAGCTATCGGCGAGTCAGAGCGGCACGGCGGCAACCGGAGCTACCACCACGACGGCCGCTACCCGGCGCCCGTGATGCCCGAGGAAATCAAAGTGGCGCCACAGACGGTCAACCTCTGAGTCGCGGCCGGTGGTCGCTAGGCCTCGTCTGGCTCGGTGTGGAAGACGATCCGAAATGCCTGATAGCCCGCCTGGAGCTTTTCGCCATAGATTTCTCGAAGCTCGTGCTTCAGGGCCGCCGCATCGGCGAAACCGTCTGGCACGGCGTCGGCGTCGGTAAGTTGGTCGATTTCCACGGTTTCGACGCGATCGATCCGAATCCGCCCGATGCCTGGCGTGTAGCTCCGCTGCCCGTCTCGCATCATCCGGTGCTTCCATAGCCGGATGGTTTGGGTCTTTTCGCCAGTGCGAATGGCGTCGAGAAATTTCCGCTTGAACAGCAGCATGCACGTTTCCGGGTGGCGGGGGCAAACGTTGGCGGCGGGACGTCGGCGATCCAGCATAGCTGCCACCACGGCAGGCGACCAGCAATTCACCCCTTGCAGCCGATGCGGCGGATTTTATAATCTGGAGTTCAATCGAGACGGGCAGCGTCGCCCCGTCTACGACGTGTTTTGCGGCTGTAGCTCAGTTGGTAGAGCATCACGTTGCCAACGTGATTGTCGTCGGTTCGAATCCGATCAGCCGCTCTGATTGTTTTGAGGTGGAACGTAACTTGCCGTTCGCTGGCGGGCGTTTGCCTCGGAGCATGCATCCACGCGAAACCGCCATGGCCCGCGGCCTCGTCCATCGGGGTGGCGGGCCAAATCGTTTTTGGTTTCGATTCGACTGTTTTCAATTCATTTTTGAGCGTCGGCGGCGTTCCTGGCCTCAAGCCACCGCAGCCGCCCACCGTGACTCAAGGCCCAAGCTATGCCCCCTGCCGACGACCCTGCCCAAGCGGATGACGACCTGTTGCAAGAAGATGCCGACGTTGCGGTGCAAGACGAAGGTGCCGACGAGGGCGAACCGGCCAAGCTTGATCTGATCGTCGACATCCAAAACCCCAGCGCCTGTGAGCGGCACGTGGTGGTGACGGTCTCGCGGGCCGACATCGATCGCTACTTCGACGACGCCTACTCCGGCATGATGACCGAAGCGCAAATTCCTGGCTTCCGAGCGGGCAAGGCGCCGAGAGCGCTGGTCGAAAAGCGATTCAAAAAAGAAGCGGGCGAACAGGTCAAGAGTTCGCTGCTGATGGATAGCCTGACGCAGATCAGCTCCGAGAGCGAGTTTGCCGCCATTAGCGAACCGGACCTCAACCTCGACGCCGTCGAAGTGCCCGACACCGGTCCAATGACCTTCGAATTCGACATCGAAGTTCGGCCCGAGTTCGATATGCCCAAGTGGAAGGGCTTGAAGATCGAGCGGCCTGTGCGTGACTTCACCGACGAGGATGTCGACGACGAAGTCCAAAAGATGCTGTCTCGCTACGGCCAACTGGCGCCGCTCGACGAACCCGCCGAGCCGGGCGACTTTGTGACGCTTAACGTTACGTCGCGAGCCGATGGCAAGGAACTGACCAAAGAAGAAGAACTTGTGGTGCGTGTCCGCGACACCCTGAGCTTCGCCGACGGCCGACTCGATGGCTTTGCCGAGTTGATGACCGGCGTCGAGCCAGACACCAAGAAGACGGCGAAGGTCACCCTCTCACAAGATGCTCCAAACGTCGAGCTTCGCGGCAAAGAAGTTGATCTCGAAATCAAAGTGCTGGACGTCAAACGGCTCAAGTTGCCAGAGTTGACCGAGGATTTCCTAGCAGAGCTGGGCAACTTCGAGACCGAGGACGACTTCCGCTCGGCCGTAAAGCAAAACCTGGTGCGGCAGCTTGAGTACGAGCAGCAACAGAAGTCCCGGCAGCAGATTACCGCCTTGCTCACCGAGTCGGCCACTTGGGAACTCCCCCCCGGACTGCTTAAGCGGCAGAGTGCTCGCGAAGTAGAGCGGGCCGTCATGGAACTGCGCCGCAGCGGATTTAGCGAAGCCGAGATTCGGGCACGCGAGAATGAGCTTCGGCAAAACAGCACCGAATCGACAACGACCGCCCTCAAAGAGCACTTCATCTTGGAGCGGATCGCCGAGGAACAAGAGATCGACATCGAGGAAGGCGATTACGAGAAGGAAATCTTCTTGATGTCGATGCAGAGTGGCGAGTCGCCACGTCGCGTCCGTGCTCAGCTAGAAAAGCGGGGCTTGATGGATGTCCTGCGGAACCAAATTGTCGAGCGCAAAGTGCTCGAACTGGTGCAGCAGGAAGCAAACTTCAAGGACCTGCCCTACGAGCGGGAACAGTCGGACGTCGAAGCGGTGAACGTCGTCATCGGCGGAGGACGCGACTCGCTGATTCCCGAAGCCGTTGACGAACAAGCCGAGGAAGAGGCGTCGGACAGCGAGTAACGCGGCGAGGCGGCTTCCGATTCTGGCAGTTGCCGGTCTCTTCGCACCACGCGTTCGGAAATTCGTCCGCGTGGAATAGCTGCCCAGCTTGGCGACTTGGCCTAGACCGCCGGGGCTCGCTGGCAAACAATTGTCGGAACAAACACCCGCAGCCTCACCGGCTGGCGGTTTCTCACTAAGAAGGAGCTGACGATGAGCGATTTCTTCGCTCCCACCAACCACCTGCCGAGTGATCTGCTGGCTGCGGCAGGCCGATCCGGGCACGCCCCCCAAGCGGCTGGCAACTACCAACGCCAGCGGCAGATGACGCTGGGCGACCTTCTGCTCGAAAATCGCGTGATCTTCCTGCAGGGCGAGATCTACGACGGCAACGCCAACGAACTGGTAATGAAGCTCCTCTACCTGCAGAGCGAGAATCGCCGCAAGGATATCCACTTCTATATCAACTCGCCCGGCGGAAGTGTGACTTCCACAATGGCGATTTACGACACCATGCAGGTCGTGACCTGCCCCGTCGCGACCTACTGCGTTGGCCTCGCGGCGTCTGGCGGCGCCGTCCTGCTAGCCGGCGGCACCAAGGGAAAACGCTACGCCCTGAAGCACTCTAAGGTGATGATTCACCAACCGCACGGCGGCGTCGGCGGCCAAGTTTCGGACATCGAAATTCAAGCCAACGAGATCATCAAGACACGCGAAGTGCTCGACCAGATTCTCGCCGATCATTGTGGCAAGAGCGTCGAAGAACTCGCCAAAGCTCGCGACCGCGACTATTACCTCGATGCAGAAGAAGCAAAAGCGTTTGGCGTGGTCGACGAAATCATGCTTACCCCGCCCGGCGCGTCAGAAGATGATGACGACGATTGATATTCGCGACGAGCGCCGCGTTCAACTTCAATAGTCAAAGGGAAATTGCCATGGCGGATAGCTTTAACGAGGGTGACCGCGTCGCCTGGGATTGGGGTAACGGCCAAGCCGAGGGGAAAGTCGTCAAAGTCTACCACCAGAAGATCACGCTCAAGATCGAAGGCAACGAGGTGACACGCGATGCCTCGGAAGAAGAGCCCGCTTACAAGATCGAGCAGGACGACGGCGACGAAGTGCTGAAGTCACACAGCGAAGTCAAATCAGCCTGAGGCGCCTTTCGCCATGGACGATCAGGAAAAGCAAGCGACCTACGACGACTTCTACGACGCGGTCAATATGCAGCCCGCAGAGCTAGAAGATTGGCTCGAGACAGAAGAGTCCAAAGAAGTTGGCGACACCGACTCGGGCGAGTCGACTGGCCATAAGTCCGGCCGGCGTATTGTCGAGATCAAACGGACCAACAAAGACAACTTGACCGACGACGACTACGAGCACATGCGTAAAGTCGTCGGCTACATCAATCGCCACACAGCCCAACGGCCTGACGGCGATGTCGAAGAGACCGCTTGGCGGTATTCACTGATGAACTGGGGACACGATCCCCTGAAGGATTAACACCAACGGCGAACGTTAGCGTCGCCCACCAACGGAAACCATCATGCCTCTCATTCCCTACGTCATCGAAAAGTCCGGCCGCGAAGAGCGGGCGATGGACATCTACAGCCGGTTGCTGGTCGACCGCATTGTGATCCTTGGTTCGGGCAT
>JBCDCL010000046.1:0-11078 GCA_039182175.1 Planctomycetota bacterium | reverse complement strand
TCCAACTGCCGTCGTGTTGTTGCCGCGTCAAAAGTTCGTCGCGGATGGCGGGGTACCAACGCTGCCACCGCTCGCCGCCTGCCTGCCACATCGCTTGGGCGGCGTAATAGTGCCCGTAGAAATAGTGGCCCGAGCGACCGCGAGCCAGGCCAGGCCGCTGTCGATCGAGATAGGCCAACCCTTTCTCGATCTCGGCGCCTTCGTAAACGCCCGCACTAAACAACGCCACCACGCCCGCCGCCGAACGAGGGAACATACTGCTCGAATCGGTCGGCATGTAGCCAAAGCCGCCGTCGGGATTTTGGCACCGACGAACATACGCCACCGTGCGGTCAATCGTGTCGGCCGGCACATGCAGCCCCGCATTGCGAGCCGCGCGGAGCGCCATCACCTGGCAGATGGTTACCGAGATGTCCGCGTCATTCGGCCGAGGCTGATATCGCCAGCCCCCTTCTTCGTTCTGGGCGCCAACAATCAGACCGACGGCCGACGAAAGCTTGTCGCGAAGTTCATCGTCGGGCGACATGCCATACGCTTCGGCCAGCAAGAGCGTCGCAAAGCCGTGGCCATACATGGGCCCCTGACTGGTGGCGCCACCAACGGTAATGAAACCACTCGCCTGCGTATTTTCGAGCAAATAATCGATGCAGCGATCCAGATTCTCGCCGTACGGCCCGCGACCGGGCGAGCTGCCACTCGCGATAAACGCCATGCCCGACAGACCGACAATCGCCACATTCCTACCGTAGCCCGAACCGAACGAGCCGTCCTTTTCTTGCTCTCGTGCCAGGTAGCGCAAGCCGCGATCGATGGCGTCTTCGGCAGGCGCGATGAGTTCCAACGCAGACGCTTCGGGACCTGCTTCAGCTGGATCCGCGGCGATGGGTTTGGCAACTGGCATTGGCTGCGCGTGAGAAACGCCAGTGGCTATATAGACTGTAGCGAGCGCGGAGATGATGCGCACCGCCAGCACAAAGGCACGCTTTCTCAGACCGCGGCAACACTCGTTCGCAGGCAAACCGCGTTACTCCGTAGGCTGTTCGGCAAGGCGTCGGAAGTACTGCTCGATCTCTTCGCGATACTCGGGCAAGAATTCGTCCGACGAGGATTCGAGCATTTGCTCGCGAAGCCGCTGCGGCAAGCGTCCCCAAACCTCTTTCATCACGTCGGCCGGCGGGCGCCCCGCCGCCGCTTGGCTATCGGCCGACTCAAGTCGGTCGGTCGATTGCTGACCCGATTGCTGCGCACGAGATTGCGACGCCGTTTGACTGCCTTGCTGTTGACTCGGCTGCTCCTGGCCAGGCTTTGGCTTGCTCCGCTGACTCTTTTGCTTGGCTTGTTTGCCGCTGCTGCCAGACGAACCATTCTTGCACTGCTGACATTGCTTCTCTGCTTGTTTGATCAACTCATCAAGATCGGCAATTACCTGCTTCTGCACGCGATTAGTTGCGACCGGCTTGCCGCGTTCGGCGATCAGTTGCTGGGCGGTCGCCATGCCCGTTTCAATTTTCGCGAGCGGCGACTCTGGCTTGGCGCCAAGATCTTCGCCGGCGCCTTGCGGACGCATTGGCTCGGCTTCTTCTGGCAGACTCTCTAGCAAGCCATCCAAGTCGTCGAGCAACAGCCCACCGCCGCCGGGCGATTGGTCAAACGCCGGAGCGGCGTGAGTTTTCACGTTCGCCAAGCAGCCGGCCACCAACATGGCGAAGCATGTTCGCAGCAATCGGTGAAACATCGGTGAGCGATTTATGTAAGGCGTCATTCGCGAAGTCCTGAAAAGCGACTCAATTGGTCTCGAGCGGCACGTCCGCCGCCGGTTCATTATTTCGTGCCGACAGCTCGCGGACCAGTTCCAATAGTTGCTGCTGTTCGGCCGCTAGCGTACGCGCCTGCTCCTGACGCTCCGACCGGGCAAGCAACCCGGACGCCGCGTCGGCTTCAAACTGCCGGGTGCGTGCATTCACATCCAACTGCATCAAACGTAGCATTTTCAGCTCTGCCACGGCGATCGGCGGCGGCTCGGGCTGCTTGCCTTGCCCCCCTTGGCTCCCCTGCCCTCCCTGCTCGCTATCGGGCGGCGTCAAATTGGGACTTGGTTTGAGGACTTGCGACACATGACGCAGCCGGGTGAGCGCCGCGTACTCACGCCTCTGCGTCGGCCGGCTCGGATCGTCCGCCTCCAAACGCTCCGCGGCGCCACGCATATCGGCTGCTGCACTTTCGAGTGCCAGACTAAACACAGCCCGCGAAGCCAGCTCCTCAGCGGCCGCGGCGATTACTACTTCTAGCGCCCGCTGAGCCTGAGCAAGCAGACCCGTTGCATTCGCCGGCCGTTGCCTGCCCGCATCGAAGGCCAACACCGTGCCATCGAGCACTTGTCGCTGGCGATCAACGTAGCCATCGATTTCGCCAGCTAGCTTTTCAAGCACCGATTGAGCAATTTCGTCCTCCAACTCGTCGAGCCGCTGGGCAAGTTGCTGTTCCGCTTGCTCGAGCTGTTCCTCGGCCTGCTCCATCGACTGCTGCGAGCGAAGCGGATTCGTCTGCGACTGCGAAGAGGACTGGCTCATCTGCTCGCCCCCCTGCTGCGTGCTATCGCTGGCTTGCGGGGCATCGAGCCGATCGAGTCGACGGGCGAGCCGCTCGGTACGTTGGGCAAGTTGTTCGCGACGCTCGGCATCGGGCGACGACTGCGATTCGGTTGCTGCTTGCTGTCGCAGTTCACTCAGCCGCTGTTGTGCATCGCGTAGTTGTTCCGCCAACTGCTTGGGATCGCTGCTTGCTCGGTCGCGAAGAATGTCGAGCATCTGTTGTAAGTCGTCGGCAGCCGACGTTTGCTGTTCAGCCGCCCGGCCCAACTGTCCCTGTGCAAGCTGCCGGGCTGCGTCACTAATTTTGCCACCGGTCGCCCGATCTTCGGACTCGGCCAAAGCATCGGCAATCGGCTGCGTTGCGGGCGTCGGCTCGGAAGCTTGCTGCAACTCGTCTCGCATCGTTTGCTGGAGTCGATCAAATCGGCGCCCGAGTTCCGTTTGGGCGGCGGCCAGTTTCTCGCGGTCGGTGCGTTGCTCCGACTCGCTCCGGCGATCATTCGCCGCCTCGGCCGCTTGGCGACGTGCGTCGCTCGCCAGCTCGCGTTGGCGCCGCTCCAAATCGGCCGCTTCGCGCGTGAATCGCTGCAAGTCGGACCAACGACCAAGCGAATCGACCAATGATTCTAGCGACACGATCGCCTCATCTTGCGACTCTCCGGCTTGGGCGAGTGACTGGCTCATCTCGTCCGGGGCTTCACGCGCTTCGGCAGACGCTTGGGGCGACTCCACGCCACGCGTCGCCGCTCGGCGTGCGTCGGCGAGTGCGCGCTCCGCGTCAGGCAGCGGCTTGTTGGCGACATCCGCCAACTTGTCGGCAATGTCTTGCAGCTCTCTCGTTAGTTCGGGGCGATCCAAGTTGTTGTTGCGAATCTCGGCGAGCAGCTCCAGCGCTTGTTGTTGGGCGCCGCGGCGAGGATCGGCAACCGCGGCGGCGATTTCTCGTTGCTCGTAGCCGAGCGTCGTCAGTTGATCGGTCGTCGCACGGCTTGGCGACTGGCCATTACGGGCTTCGATGGTAAGCCGCTCGGTTTGCTCGCGGGCGGTGCGTTGCTGCGTGAGCGAGCGTTCCAGATTCCTTGCCAGTGCAGCGGCTGCGTCGGCGATTCGCAGGTCTAGCTCTGCGGTGGAGATGATCGTCACCCGCCGCGACACCGCCGTGGCGCCAACGCCCGGTCGATAGTCCGACGCCTGAAGCGTGAGCAGTAGTTGATCGCCCTCTTTCAGATCGAGCGATTCGAGCGACCATTCGATCGACGCACCAATTTGCTCGCCGGCGAACTCCAAACCCTCGGGTCGAGCAGGCGGTTCGGCGGGACCGGCGTAGAGTGGAACCTTGGTTTCTGCCGGCGACGGTGGATTGGACTCCTCGCCGGCAGGCTGCGTTGGCGCCTCGTCCTGGTTTCCCGGGCGGGCGACGAGTTCGATCGAGCGGATCGCCAAATTGTCGGCCGCGGCGGCAGCAATTGGAACGGTTGCTTGCGAGGTGACAAACAGATCGGTCGTCGGCGCCTGCCAGTCGACCGCTGGCGCTGGGTCGGGCTCGTACCGCACGGCTCGAGGTGATGTCTCCCCGAACAAACCGTCGGCTGTCATCAGTCTTAGCCTGTAATTGCCAGACTGCGCGGCCTTACCATCAACGCTCGCCTGCCAAGCACTCGCTGGGATGGTGATCGTCGAGCCGGCGCTCTCACTGGTGTCGTCGGTAATCGGCTGCACGCTAGCGGCGATCGATTGCGTTTGCTCGCCGAGCGTCAGCTCGAGCGTCGCTGATTCGAGAGTTGCCTCAGAGATCGCTTCGAGCAGAAGTCTCGTTCCCGAGAGGACGCGGATGTCCGACGTCAGTTGCGCTACCGGCAGCCCGCTATAGGTGGGTGGCGTTGCGGTGATGCGGGTGACTTTGGCCGACGGCGGGTCGACCACCTGCACCTCGGTCCATGGCATCGTAGTGTCGTCTCCGCCAACGACGCGATAGGCAAACGACCGCTGTACATTCTCTCGCTCGGCGACGGCTGTCTCGCCGGCGATCAGCACGGGCTGCTCATCGGTCCGCGTGGCGCCGGCCGTGTTCGTGCGGTAGAGAACTCGCAAATCGTCTGGCAGCGTGCCATTCTCGTCGGCAACGACCGCCGCAAACGTCTGTCCGCGGGCAAGCCGCTCTGGTGCATCGGTGATGACCAGTTGGTGGCGGCGTGGCCAGTCGAGGTCTTTCCATGGCGCGGCGAGCCGAGTCGCCGCAATCTGAAAGCCGGTCGAGTCGGCGGCGACAAACACAACGGCGGCCAGCAACACCGCACCAACCGCCCAACCTGCACGACGCATCGGCCGCGGGTCAACGACCTCTTCGATCGCCAATCCCTCGATGTCGTTTGCCGTTTCCACTACTACCGCGCGGCGTAAATCGGCCGACCCCGCTTGGGGATCTTCCGTGGGCTGCTGGACGAATTCGAGCGCGCTCGCCAGCCGGCTGCCTAGTTGGGGGTATCGCTCCTGCACACGCTGGGCGATGCCAGCAGTGGTTTCGGGCGATCGCCAGACAGGCAGCACCCAATGGCGAATCGCCAAGACGAGCGTCAGATCGATGGCAAACGCAGCGAGCCATCGCAACCCGGGGTCCGCAGGTCGCAACAGATAATCGGTTAGCATCAACGCCAGGGCGAAACCGATAAAGGTGGCGCCGACCCAGCCGACGGCCGCCAGCCATCGGCCGCGTTGCTGGCGACGCCGCAGCAGGTCGATGCGTTGCGTGAGCGGGTGAGGCATTGCCGATTCGTTCCGACTCTGGCGACCGACCACACGGGTTTGCGGCCGGTAGGTTCAGTTTACAGCATTGCCCGGCGTTTCCGCAGGATCCATTCGGTGGTCAGGCAGCCACAAATCGCCGCCAGCATCCACCAGCGGTTCCAAAGCTCCACCGGCGGCAGCGATTCAATCGGCACTCGGCGAGCACGTGGCAAGCCAGCTAGCAATTCGTCTGCCTGATCAAGCGTGAAAAACTTGCCGCGTGATCGCTCAGCAGCCGCTTGCATTTCGGCCGCCGCCATTTCGAGCCGTGCGAACTCACCTGGCGGAGGCGTCACCTCGAACGTCGCCGTCACGGCGCCATCGCCCGTCACGCTTTCTGCCAGCAAGGCTTCGTAAGTGCCAACGGGCAGACTGTCGAGCGTCGTCTGATAAACGCCGCGAGCGTCGGCCGATCGAGTAAGGGTAATCGTTTGCTGCGGGCCCGACTTCGGTTGCAAAAGCACGTCGAGCGATTGCTGATCCGCACTCGCACTGCCCATTCGCAATCGCAAACGGATCGGCTCACCTAGTTCGTAGCGGCGACGATCGACGGTTAGCTCGACGCCTGTCTCGCTGGCTGCCAAGCGGCCGCGGGCGAGGGCTCGAATCGTTTGCACCCAATAGCGAGCGAAATAAACGTCGCCCACACGCCGGCGC
The DNA here is from genome assembly GCA_039182175.1 of Planctomycetota bacterium. Classification (GTDB taxonomy): domain Bacteria; phylum Planctomycetota; class Planctomycetia; order Pirellulales; family Lacipirellulaceae; genus JBCCQL01. The sequence goes on along the minus strand of JBCDCL010000046.1, from coordinate 5,046 downwards.
CAGCGGTAGGTTGAATCAACGGCGTGTACCAGCACCTGCCCGGCGCCAAAGTATTGCGTCACGATCAACGGCGCCGGCTGGCCGGTGGGCGATGCGGCAGTCGGGTGGGCGGCAAACACTTGGGCTGCCGGTTTAAGCGGACCCAACTCGGCATACCAGTACAGCTCCGGAAGACCACGCCATACCCGCGATGTGCTTGCGGCATCGTCGGCAAGCTGCAGTGCCGCGCGACCGAGGCCAATCGGCGTCGGCGCCACGCGGAAGCCGCGACTGGTGACCGCCTCCCCAACGCCGGCGCCGCTTAGGTCGGCCGGATAGAGCGCGGCAAAGTCGGCCAAGTCTCGATAGCCGCCCGGCAGATAGCGGGGCCCAGCGATCAACGCCAACCCGCCGCCCTGATCACCAACAAACGCCCGCAGCGTCGGCCAAAACGATCGAGCCACCAACCGCGGATCGAGATCGATCAGCAGCACGACGTCGTACTCGCCTAGCTCTGCAGCCCGCAGCGGAAGCCGGCCAATCGCCGAGGGATCGGCAGTGACATATTCGATGTCGGCTTCTTGCAGAAAGCTCGCTAGCTCGACGGTCGAATCTCGTTCGAGCAGATGCTTGAGGTACCGAAACTCGTAACTCGGCCCGCCCGACGCCAAGAGGACACGGACTTGCTGATCGCGAACGGTAAGTTCATGAGAAACCGAATTGTTGCCGGTGTTTAGTTCGTCGGCAGTCGACGTGACCGCAATCTCATAGCGATAGACGCCCGGTTGCTCTGGTCGATGCAGCAACTGGATCGGCGTGGCGCCACCGTCGGCGGGGGGCTCGATCGTTTGCTCGGCCAGAACGGTTGTCTCGCCTTGCCGACGGAGCGACACGCGAATTGGGCCACGGACCGAAGAGGTAGTTCGCAGCGTTGCACGAAAGCTCACGACGTCGTCGACAAAGACGACTTCTTCCGCGAGCAAGTCGGAAAGGCCGACGTCGGGTGGCTCGTCTTCGCTGCCAACGCCTAGCAAGTAGAGTGGCGTCGACGCCCGTCGGGCAGACTCGGCAGCCGTGGCGAGCGGCGTGCCGGCCGTCACCCGGCCATCGGTTACCACCAGCACGCCTTGCGGCGCCGGCAGGGCCGAGCCGGCAACCAGCTGCTCGATCGCATCTCCCAAGCGGGTCGCCATGGCAGTTTCGTCGACTTGAATGTCGGACATCGTCGCTGGCCAACCTTGCTCGCCAACGTCGACCGGCTCTCGTTGGTCAGCGACGGTATACAGTTCCAAGTCGTAGTCGGCAGCCAATCGCTCAAACAGTGCCGCTTCTTCGTCCAGCAGTCTTTCCCTCGCCTGCTGCCAACGGCTTTGCGGCAGCGTGTCGGCTTGGTCATCTTCTTCGCCAGCACTTGCTGTGTCGCGATCGTCATCGACAGGCGATAGCGGCGTGTCGGACGCTGAACGAGCGTCGACGACGCCCATACTTGCTGACCGATCGAGCAGAATCGCAAAGCGCGGGCGGCCAGAGCGGGCGCCCGCCAGTAGCAACTCGCTTAGCATGACCATCAACAGGGCAAACGTTGTCAGCCGCAAGCCTGCCAGTAACCAGCGGTAGCCACGGCCGGCGGGCGATAGTTCCTTCGCGTAGCAGTACCCCACCAGCAGCACGACGCCGATCACGGCGAGCACCGTCAGCCAGGGGGCGTAACGCCAACTTGTTTCGAGCCGCCACACAGCGTCGGCCTGCTCTGGCGACACCACGGCTTGGGCCAGCGGAAGCATCATGCCTTCCCCCTTCCAAACCAGTACGCCAGCCAGGTCTCTAGCAGCACCAAGCCAATTGCCGAGAGCAGCAAGCCACGATGGATGCCAACCGGCCTGACCAAATCCGCATCGGGCGTATTGGGTTCCGCCGCCGCACGACGCACCGCCAGTTCTGCCGGCAATTTAGACTCGGCGATTCGCGTGACGTCACTTTCAGCCGGCGGCGTGTTGACGGCGGCCAAGTATGCGGGCGAGTCGTCGACGACTGCGTTGGCGTCCTCTCCAGCGAGCGAATAGAACCCCGCCTGATCCGTCCGCTGGTAAACCCATGCTGCTTGCTCGGCGTCGATTGCGACCTGTTCGCGAGAATCGTCAGGCCGGATAATCGCGAGTGGCGTTGTCGCCGAGAAAGGCAGGCGACTACCGATTGCTTGCCCGACGATTGGCGCCGGTAATTCGAGCGATGCCCCGGCGACGTACCTTAGCGTCTCGCGAACGATCGGCACAAAGCTTGGCCAGGCAGGCATCACCGTCCACGGCCGGCCTGTTGCGGGATCGACCGACGCCAGCGAACCGGCGGTCGCAAACACCACCACCCGCCCCGAGCCAACTGCCGAACTCACGGCGAGAGGATCGCCGGCCGAGGTTGCCAATACGACTTCGGCAGTAGTCGCCGCCGGTGGGATTCGCACTCGAAAGAATCGCTCAATCGGTGTCGTCAGCAAGCCTGCCCGCTGGCGGCCACGAAAGGGCGCCGTGATTGGATGCTGGTAGTCGAGCGGATCGATGCCGTAGTTCGTTTGCGAAACCGCATCGCCAACCACCACCGGCAACAACGGCTGCTCGGTTCGCTCTGCAATGGGCCGGATCGGTAGGCGATTTTGCCCAGCGTTGGCGAACCGGAAAGGCGTCTGCAACCGCGGCTTGGCAGCCGCTTGCTGGCTGCCATCTATCGCTTGGCCAAGCACGGCGTTGTAACGATCGGCACGCACGCGGTCGCCAAGAAAAAACGCGACGCCCCCGCCACCGGTCACGTACTGATCAAGCCGACTGGCTTCGCGCGATGTGAACTCGGCGACGTTGCAAAGAAACACCGCGTCGAACGATTGCAGGTCGGTCGCCGCTAGCTCGGCATCCGTGATGGTCTGCACCTGCACCGCCGCGTTTCGCTCACCCGTTGGATTGAGGGCGTCCGCGACGTAGCGAGCCGCGTTGCGGCGACCTTCGACACAGAGCACGGCGACATGCGGCTTGACTTCCACGGCGAGCCGCCGCGTATCGTCGGCAGCCAGGCGATCGCCCAGCGCCCGCACCGCCACGCGGCGCCAACCCGGCCGGCGGAAACGGTGATCGAACTCAACAGTCGCCGAACCAGCGTCCGCTAGCGACACGGTCTTACTATCGACCGCCAAGCCATCGACCACCAACTCAACCGGCGTCTCGGCCAGCGCTTGTCGCTGCTCGCCAAAAGCTTGCACGCGAGCAGCAATAAAGACCGACTGCCGCAGCGTCGGCGTGCCGGAGACAACACGCACGTCGGTCACGGCGACGTTCTGCGGCTTGGCGACGCCGACATCGACCACCGATGCTGCCGCGCGATCGGTTACTTTAGCGAACAACTGCTGGACGATACCCGCTTGCCCTTCGGTTTGCGTTGCCAATGCTTGCCACGCGGTCTGAGTCAGGTCCGACAGGAAGACGACTTCGCGGCGATCGGCGGTGGCGCCGCCCTGCTCTGCCGCCGTAAGTAGTTGATCAACGAGCGTCAGCGTCGCCTCAAGGTTAGAAGCACCATCGGTCGGCTCGATGCCGGCAATCGCTCGACTCGCGGCTTGCGAATCAACGGTCGGCTGGGCGATCACCGCCCGCGGCGGATCGGCCATCACGCAGACAGAGAACTGATCGCTCGAGCTACTCTGGTCGACAATCTCCGTCGCCGTTTGCTTTGCACGCGACAGCAGCGTGCCGCCAGATGCGTCTGACGCGTCGGCTTGCATACGCATCGACAGCGAGGCGTCGATCACCACCACGCGGTGCGTCCGCGTGCCGGCGCCGAGCAATCCGCCTAGCGAGTCGAGCACCGGCTGCGACGCCGCCAGCACCACCAGCAAGATGATCGTCGTCCGAATGGCCAGCAGCAGCCATTCTTGCAACCGCAATCGCCGGGCGTGGCGTTTGATGGCCGCCTGCAGAAAGCGGACCGCCGCCCACGGCGTCTCGCGGTGCACCCGCTTCATCCACAGGTGAATCAAAATCGGCGCAGCCGCCGCCGCCAACCAACCAAGAATGGCGGCGTTGGCGAAGCCGAATGCGAGGAGATGGAGAACTGTCATGCGTTTCCGCCGCCTCGCTTCCCAAATGACAAATGACGAATGACGAATGACGAAAGTGCGCAAGCGACGCCACCAACCATTTCGTCATTCGTCATTCGTGCTTCGTCATTCGTCATTGCACTTGCCTCTGCCGATGAGCTAGCCAGCGGCTGAGGACTGCGTCCATGGGTTGGTCGGTTCGCAGTAGCAAATAGTCGGCGCCCTGGGCGCGGCAGCCGGTGGCGACTTGTTTGAGGAACGCTTTGACTTCTTCTTGGTAGGCCGAACGCAATCGGGCTGGTTCGACCAGCAGATCGCCCGCGGCTTCCAAGCCTTTGAAGAGCGTCGGCTGGTGGAAATCGAAATCGATCTCGGCCGGGTCCATTACGTGCATCACCACCACGTCATGCCGGCGACTGCGAAAGTGCTTGAGCCCCGACAGCATCGGCTCGGGATCGTCGAACAGGTCGCTGAGAATCACCACGACGCCTCGCCGAGTAAACCGCTCGGCAAGGTCATGGAAGGTAGGTCCGGTGGCTGTCTTTTCGAACGTCTTGCCGGCGCCGCCATACTCTTCGATCGCTGCGATTAGTTGGTTAAGCGTCTGCGCGTTGGAACTTGGCCGAATGACTTGCCGGACTTCGCGATCAAACGTTGCTAGTCCCACACTATCCTGCTGCTGCAAAATCAAATACGCCAGCGCCGCCGCCGCCGTCTGAGCATACTCAAGCTTCGACAACCCGAGTGGCTGTCGGCTATCGGCTAGCGGCTTTCGGCTTTTGTGCTGCCGACTGCCCACTGCCGACTGCCCACTCTGGTACGCCATACTCTCCGACACATCGAGCACCAAATACCCGATCAGGTTGGTCTCTTCCTCGTACTGCTTCAGGTAAACCCGATCAGTCTTGCCAAACACCTTCCAGTCGACGTGCTTTAGATCATCGCCGGGAGCGTACTCGCGATGCTCAGCGAACTCGACCGAAAACCCC
>JBCDCL010000045.1:0-11121 GCA_039182175.1 Planctomycetota bacterium | reverse complement strand
GGCAGGTACCAGGCGAGCGCCATGCCGCCGCTGTGAGCGTGCCAAAACTGCGTGCCGATCATCAACGCGGCAGAGCAGCTGAGGAGCGTTCCAAGATTTTTCTGCGCCGGCCACAGAATGAAGCTGAAGCTCAGGCCGATAAAGAGCACCAGCAATGGCAAGCGGTAGACGGGGTTCCAGTAGCCCCAAATGCCAGCCAGGCCTTCTTCGGGCGGCAGCTGCAGGTTGAACATCTGCTGCAAGCCCGCCAGGAACATGGCGAAGTCCGTTGACGTAAAGATCAAAGTCGTGATCAGGGCGAGCAGCGAACAAGCAACTCCGATCGCAAACCGCGTCGCCCCGCGTCTCCAGTAAAAGGTCACCCACAGCGGCATGAGAAAGATGGGGTGGTAAATCGTGCCACATAAGAATCCAAACAGAATGCCTGCCACCAGCGGACGCCGGTAGAACAGCACCGCCCAAACCAACAAGGCGCCAGGCAGTGCGTGGGTCACGTTGCCGGTCCACATCGCCGTGTAGGGGAGCATCAGATAAAATGTCGCGATGGCGATACCGGTTTCTACGTTGCCAAAGTGCCGCGCCGCCACGAGCACAATCCCAAGCACGATCAGCAATTGCGACAGGATGGCGACAACCTTCGCAGTGATCGCTTCGGCGGTAGATATTTTCGGATCGACCGCCTCGGCGGTGACCACGGCTTCGCTGATGTCTACCTCTTCGCCATCCTTATCGCCAATCAATCGCTGCGTCGAGATGTGCGGCAAGAAGTAGAAAAGGGTAAACCCCGGGCCATGCTTGGCGAGATTGTCGTTCTCCAACTCGGACGATTCGAGGTTCGCCAAGTATTCCGCGCGTTGGGCGGCAAACAGGTCTGCCTGCGCAGGCTCGCCAGTAATCACGTTGGCGAAGAGGAATAGCAGCAGCGAAACGCCGAGGAACGTCGTGCCGCCGACGCTTAAATTCGCTTCGAGCAGCGGGCGCCGGACCAACAGCGGGTCGAGCAACATCCGGATTAGCACTAGCGCATGGACGGAAAAGAGCCAGACGTAGCCCAACTTCTCGATCGTTGCGGCGTCCGGGCTCCCCGAGACAGCCGCCGCCTGCTCCAAGCCAAACTTGATGCACAGCAAGGCCGGTGCGAGCAGAATCAGTAGCACCAGGTCAATATTGCGGAGCGTCCAAAAGCGACTGAACTTGAAAAACAGCGCAAGCGAGAGCAACGACGACAGGTATGCCCACGTGGTGGGATTTACCCTTTCGTAGTTGAAGAGAATCTCGCTCATAAACTGGGGGCGAAGTTGCAGAATGGGCGCGGATGTCGACCACGGCGGTGGCCAACCTAAGCTTGCAGAATAGGCGAACAGGGGTGATTTGCAAGCGAAACGGGCAGCCTGAGCAGCCGCACCCTCGGGCGATGCCGATTGGTGATCCGCTCCTAACGATCACGCAGACTGTTCGGCTTCGTCCGAACGCAGGTAGCTGCGTTAGACCGGCTCCATGCCGAGCCGGGTCGCCGCTTCGTCCGACCAGGGCCCTGCCGGCGCCACTGACAAAAATTGGCGCCAATACGGCTCGGCGGCGTCGCCTTGCTCTAGTTCGTCGAGCGTTCGCGCTAGATGGTAGATCGCATCAGCGAAGTTCGGCTGCTGCGACAAGGCGCCGCGAAATGCCGCGGCAGCCAACTCCAAATCGCCTTGCTCGTTAAGCAAACAACCGAGGCTGACGCGGGATTCGAGGTCGGCCCCGTCGAGTTCCAACGCGGCGTAGTAACGCTCCCGGGCTGCCGATACATCGCCCGCTTGGTAAAGCAGATCGGCCAGCAACACATGGTCTTCGACATCGCCACCAGCAAAGCACGCCGCCCGTGCACTCTCGATCGCCTTTTGCAAATCGCCGGAGGCTTGATGCTCTAACGCAGCCGATCTGGCTTCGTCTGCAGAGAAGGCATTCGCCGGCAAGTCGTCCGATGCTTCCCAATCGTCGGTAGCCTGATCGCCGGTAGCCCGAGTATCGCCTGCAAAAAGCGATAGGGGCGAGAACGCAATCGTGCTGGTGGAGTCTGGCGCCTCAGGCTCTTCGTCGAAGTCGAGCAGCAGTTGCCCGTGCGGTTCTGCGAGGTCATCTCCGCGGCGGAGAAATAGCTTACCCCCTTGGGACACCACGGCGAGTTCCGCAAGTGGCCGGTCGACGCCTGGCGCCACGGCAGTTAGCTGGGCGACGAGTTTGTCGATCTTCGCAAGCGAACTACCCTCGGCCTGTAAACTCGCTAGGTTGCGTGCGACACGCACCTCGGCGATGGTGAAGCACGAAAGCCGCCCGATCTGCTTCGCCGGCACAAGATAGCCGCGGCGGGTCCAGCGGCGAATGGCGGCGACCGGCGCGTCGACCAATTGGGCGAGTAGCGCCGGCGTGTAAAATCGCTGGTCAGCGTCCCCTGCCTCGAACAAGCCGATCCGCTCCCAGAGATCGGTTTCCGCTACCACTTCAAAGGGCAGCGTCGTGGCGTCGTCTAACAGCTCGGCCGGCGCGGCTTCTCGCAGTGCAGATTGCCAATCGGATGTCTGGTCGGATGTCTCATCGCCGACCAACACGAGAGTCGTATCCGCATCGATCTTCGCAGTCACATCGGCGCCATGTCGCTTGAGCAGCAGTGAGGCGTCACGCCGCGTCATGCTCGAGAGCGGGCCGAGAATGTGAACGCATTGGCCCGCGAGCGGCCAGTCAGAAACAGCGAGCGGAGTGTTCGCCACGACGAATCCAGCGCGATGAGGGGCAACGAAAACGCCCCCAGTTTCACGCTGGTCAGGACGGCTGTCAACGGTTTAGGTCGAGCCGCTTAGCCGGCGCTAGCGTCAGTTGACGCATCGCGGCTGGCGAACTTGGTGGCGGCGTCTGCATCGACGACCTGGGCACAGGTGCTGCACGCCGGCTGGACAGGAACTCGCACCGTGACGGTCCGCGGCACGCGGTAGGTGTACGTCACGGGGACCTGCTTGCGAACGACCCGCGGCACCCGAACCGTTTCGGTCCGCTCCACCATCCGGCAAACGCGAACCTGATAGGGTTCGACACGCTCTTCCGCGACCATTCGGCAGGTGGTCACCGGCACTTGGCAAACACGCTCTTCGGTAACCATGCGGCAGACTTGCACTGGCACCTGCTGTTCGACACGCTCGACCACTTGTCGGCAGGTCTGGACAGGCACGCGGCGAACCCGCTGTTCGGTCACCATCTTGCACACACGGACCGGCACTTGGCGAACCCGCTGCTCGGCGACCATCTGGGTAACCTGAACTGGGACGTTCTCAACCACTTGCTGAGGAACCATTTGCGTCACCGGCTGTTGGACGGTGACGATGTTCGGTCGCCAGACTTGCTGTACCACTTGTTGCGGCGGCGTGGTGTTGCTCACCCAGGCGAGTCCGGGTCGAACGGTTTGCACGACGCCCGTGACAGGATTGACCGATTGCTGAGCGCCAAGCCAACGAAGCCGGGCTCGCGACTCTTGCCCCGGCACAACCGAGACTTGGTTGACGTAGGCGCCTTGGTCAACCTGGCGAGCCACCATCGTAGTCACCGGCCGCATCACCGTTCGTACTTGCTGTCGTTGGACAGTCTGCACGACTGGTCGCTGGACGGTATAGACTTCCTCGCGGCAACTCGTCTCCCAGACGGGTCGCTGGACGGTGTAGGTCTCTTCTCGGCAGCTTGTTTCGATGACGTTCCGCACGCGGTTGTAGCTAGCGTCGCGATACTGTGTTTCCGTGACGGGCCGCTGCACCGTGTACCGACGTTCTTGCATGGTCGTTTCGCGGACCGGACGCATCACGGTAAAGCGACGCTCACGGCTTTCGGTCTCGAACACCGGCGTGCGACGCACCACTTGCTGCTCGTCGTAAACCGTCTCGCAAACGGTCTTCATGCAAGTGACTTGCTTCTCCTCGTACACGGTTTGGCACTGCAGGCGATAGCAGGTCTGCGGCACGCAACAGCTGTCGCACCCTACCTGTGCATCGGCGACTGGCACGGCGCCAAGAGGGTTGAGACAAACGACCAATGCCAGCAAGCAGTGAACGGTTGGACGAAGCGTGGTACTAACCATGACGAATCCGTTGGAAGACGAGTTTCGTAAGCTGTCTGCCGTGGTCTAGCGGATGCGGACCTACGGCGCAGGTTTATCTAGCTAAGTGTGGGGGGCAAACCGCCACGCGGCAAATCAATTTGACCCGCTATAACCGCTAGCAGGTAAAAAAGCTCAAGCCACAATCGTGTTGTACTGCTCAGACAAACTGTGCCTGCACGCATTGTGAGCCGACGACAGGCCGCCCAACAAGTCGCTACGGATGGTATCCTGGCAGGTTCGCCAGACCTGGGCGTGACAATCGCTACAACCAGAAAAGTTTGCCTCCGGGCGTTTCGCCCATCTCCCCTCTATGCAGTTTATGCCCCTCACACTCCCGACTCCTGCCGAGAACCTCGCGCTCGACGAAGCGCTGCTCGAACGAGCTGAAGCGCAAACGGTGGAGACCGGCGATGGCGAAGTGCTCCGGCTGTGGGAATCGGCCACGCCCATGGTGGTGCTGGGGCGATCGTCTCGGGTAGCAGAAGAGGTTGACCAACAAGCGTGCGAAGCAAGTGGCGCCTCGATCGGGCGGCGATCAAGCGGCGGGGCGACCATTGTCACCGGGCCCGGCTGCTTGATGTACGCCGTGGTGCTCGACACCACTCATCGGCCAGAGCTGCAAGCAGTCGACAACGCCCATGCGTTTGTCCTCGATCGCTTAGCCAACGCGTTGCGTGAAAGTGGGATGAAGGTCGACCGCGACGGCACCAGCGATCTGGTGCTGCACAGCGAACCGGCTGCCGACGGGGCGCGACGCAAGTTTTCTGGCAACAGCCTACGCGTCAAACGGGGCTGGCTGCTGTATCACGGAACGCTGCTCTACGATTTCGACTTACCGCTGATCGGGACGCTGCTGCGAACACCGCCACGGCAACCTGACTATCGCCAGGGGCGCGATCACGAGGCATTTGTCGCCAACCTGCCGACCGATCGCGAAACGCTGTGCGACGCGGTTCGTAACGCTTGGCCGAACGCCACACCGACTGACGACTATCCGAAGCAGCGGGTCGAAGCGCTGGTTCGAGAGCGATACGGACGCGACGAATGGAACTTAGCCCGCTAAGATCTGAGTTCACCAACTTAGACGCTCACCAGTATTCCTACATGCATCGCCGCCCGCTGCTCGACATGCTCGACCGCTATCAAGCGGCCTATCCCGGTGAAGAGGCGATGGCCGAGCGAATCCGTTCACTTGTCGAGAGGCATGCTGACTGCTTCGATCGCACCTGCCGGCCGGGGCACATCACGGGCTCGGCATGGGTCCTGTCGGCCGACCGGCAGCGGTGCGTCCTGGTGCACCACCGTAAGCTCCAGCGTTGGCTCCAGCCCGGTGGCCATGCCGATGGCGACGCCGATGTGCTTCGCGTCGCCATGAAAGAAGCGGAGGAAGAGACGGGGCTCGGAGATTTGGTTTTTCTTGGCAATGCCGAGCAGCCAACGCCGCTGGATATCGACGTGCATCAAATACCAGCCCGTCACGCCCCATCGGGCGAGCTGATCGACGACGCCCACGAGCATCACGATCTGCGATTCTTGCTCGCCGCCACCGGAGAAGCCCCGCCCATCGTTTCTGAGGAATCGCACGACGTGAGATGGTTTAAGCCGGCAGAAATCGAGCAAATGACTGACGAAGAGAGCGTCTTGCGCTTGCTCCGCAAATCCGAGCCTCATCGCGGCTGACCAGTTGACCCTGTTCGCATGGCTCGTTAGGCGAAACCGTTGTTGCTTCGATTCGGCAGCAACTTATACTGCGCAGTCTCAATTCTGCCTCTTCCCCTCGGTGAGATCCCGCTTTGCCGAACTCCAAGCAGTCAAAATCTCGCCTATCGTGGGGCGAGGCATTCAAGTCGGACCTGCCGGCATCGATCATTGTCTTCCTGGTCGCGCTGCCGCTGTGCATGGGCATTGCGATCGCGTCCAAGGCGCCACCGGCCACTGGTCTGATTACCGGCATCGTCGGCGGCATTATCGTGGGCTTCATCGCAGGATCGCCACTACAAGTAAGTGGGCCTGCGGCGGGGCTGTTCGTCTTGGTGGCGAACATTATCGAAGACTTTGGCGCGACCGAAAGCGGGACACTCGATATCGAACGCGGGCTGGCTGCGATGGGGCTCGCGGTGCTAGGCGCCGGAGTGATCCAGCTGGCAGCGGGATTGCTGCGGCTGGGCAACTTCTTTCGCGCGGTCTCTCCCGCCGTCATTCAAGGGATGCTAAGCGGGATCGGCGTACTGATTCTCGCCAGCCAATTCCATGTGATGGTCGATGACAAAGACGCGGCCAAGGAGTACCTCGAAGCCGGCTACCCCAAGGGCGTCGCCAACTTGGTAACGATCCCACAATCGTTGTGGCTTGGCGTGGTGCCACTCGACGGCTCGCCCCACCACCTTGCGGCGCTAGTGGGCGTCGGCACGATTTTGGTGCTCGTCTTCTGGAAGCTTATTCCAAAGAACCCGCTAAAGATCATCCCGGCGCCGGTCATTGCCGTGACACTGGCGTCGATCGTCGCATTCAGCTTTGGCATCACCCTGCCACCGGACAAGCTTGAAGCCCAGGAGGATAAAGCCAACATCCCAGCCGAAGGGCGGGTGAAGATCACGCAGGTTCAAGTGCCTAGCAACCTGGCGAGTGAAATTCGCCTGCCAACGCCCGAGCGGACCGAAGGATTGTTCGGCACGGCCTTGCTGATTTCGGCGTTGACAATCGCCCTGGTCGCTAGCGCCGAAACGATGCTCTGCGCGACGGCTGTCGATCAGATGCAGGCGCACGTCCGCACCAACTACGACCGCGAGCTTACCGCCCAAGGCGTAGGCAATTTGATTTGCGGCGTGCTTGGCGCCCTGCCGATGACGGGAGTCATCGTACGCAGCTCGGCCAATGTCGACGCGGGCGGACGAACGCGGATGTCGACCATTCTGCATGGCATCTGGCTGCTGCTATTCGTTGCCGCCCTGCCCTGGGTGCTGAACTACATACCGATGGCGGCTTTGGCGGCGGTGCTCGTCTTTACCGGCTGGAAGCTGATCAACATCAAGGCGATCGCCAAGCTTTGGAAAGTCAGTCCTGCCGAGGGAATCATCTGCCTGATCACGCTCGGTCTTGTCGTCGGTGTCGACTTGTTAACTGGCGTGCTGGTGGGCATCGCCTGCACGGCGGCTCGACTGCTGTACACTTTTGCGCGACTCGACGTGCAAGTGGATGGCGACGCAGACAATCATCGCGTCGAAATTCATCTCAAAGGTGCTGCGACGTTTCTGGCGCTGCCAAGACTTACGGCCATGCTGGACGAAGTTGAGCCCGAAACCGAGCTGCACGTTCACCTCGACGAACTAACCTACGTCGACCACGCTTGTCTCGAACTCTTCGTCAATTGGGAGAAGCAGCACGAGGCAAGTGGCGGCCGGTTGGTGATCGATTGGGACGACCTCACCGCTACCTTCCGCAGCGAAGGAACGAATCACGGCCGCAAGGTCGCCACCAAGGCGGAAGACCGACGCAACTAAGCCAGTGCTTCACGCCAAGCGGCAAGTTTCTGGTCGAAGCTGCGGCCGGCGTGGGCGGGGCTTGTTGACGGCAATCGCAGCATAGTCAGCCGATTGACCACCGCCTGCTCGAGGGTCGGCAACGCATGCCGCCGAAATGCGTCTGCTGATTTCTGGCCGTTGAACAGCACCCGTTCGATGAGCGGGCATTCGGTGAGCAGCCAGCCGAAGTCGTTGGCGACCTCGCTGTTACGATCGATCTTGGCGTCGAGACTGCCTTCGCGATCGCACTGCTGGAGCACATCCCAAACCGCAACGCCGGCCGCTGTGAGGCGTTTGCAACGGTCGTCGTACGCCAGGTCGAGGCCGGCGCCGAACAGCTGCCCCATAATCGGCCAGAAGGCGTTACGCGGGTGGGCATAGTACTGCTCCGCTTCTAGCGACGCGACGCCGGGCATCGAGCCGAGAATTAGCACCCGGGCATGGCGATCGAAGATCGGCGGAAAGCTACGAGCGAGTGCCATGAACGAGTCGGAAAGAATGATTTTCGTGCCGGCGATGGCCCGCCGAACCAATAGCCTATCGCATCGTGGCGTGATAAATTATTGCGAGTCCAACCAACAAGGAAGCGCCCATGCCTACAACATTGCCCGCATTCGGTACGAACAAAATCCGCCGCGAAGACTTGCCCAAGGTCGGCAACCTTTGTGAACACTGCACGGCCAAGTGTTGTCACTATATCGCGGCGCCGTACGAAACGCCCGACTGCTTTGAGGACATGGAGTACATCCGCTGGATCGTTCTCCACCAACGGGCGACGTTTTTTCGCGAGGATGACGACTGGTACCTGCTGGTCCACACTGTGTGCGACAAACTGGGCGACGATTATCGCTGCGGCGTCTACGAAACGCGTCCACAAATTTGCCGCGACTACACCACCGACAACTGCGAATACGACGACGACTGGACCTACGACTTTTACCTTGAAACGCACGAGCAAGTCTGGGAATACACTGAAGCGGCCTATCAGAAAAAAGGCAAAAGCATCCGCAGCCGCAAACCTAATCCGTTGGCTGTGCTGGCCTGACGACGGATGCTGGCGAGCTTTACGTAGGGAGATGGGGGGATAAGCGGAGGGGATGGGGGGATGGCCACTCTCGGCGTAGACATCCAAGTGCTAGGCGAAACCCTATTAACGGACAGGAAGCGATGCAGCCCATCCTCTAATTGGTTAGCGAGCAAAATGCGCTGAGCCCGAAAGCTCAAACCATCCCCACCATCCCCAACTTCATCCCCCTATCTCCTTCCCCACAACGTCTCTGTAAGCAACCAGTATCGTGGCCGCACCGCAGCTTATCACGCCTCGCACGCTCAAGGGTTTCCGCGATTACTTGCCCGAGGCGATGATCCCGCGAGAAGGGCTTGTCGACACGGCGAAGCGGGTCTACCGGTCGTTTGGGTTTGCACCGATCGATACGCCGGCGCTTGAGTATCTAGAGATTTTGACCGGCAAGGGTTCGGACGAGACCGACAAGCAGCTGTACCGCTTCGAAGATCATGGCGGGCGGGAGGTTGGCTTGCGGTTCGACCTGACGGTGCCGCTGGCTCGCTTTGCGGCGCAGCACGCTGGCCAACTCGGCTTGCCCTTCAAGCGGTATCACATCGCCACGGTTTGGCGAGGCGAAAACACACAGCGTGGTCGCTACCGCGAATTCATGCAGTGCGACTTTGACACGGTTGGTTCCACTGCCGTGGCGTCCGACATCGAAACGGTGCTGGTCGTCAACGATTTGCTCGCTGCCATTGGCTTCGACCGGTTCACGATTCGCATCAACAACCGAGCGGTGCTCAACGGTCTCTTGCAAAAGACAGGACTGGCAGACCAAGCGACCGCCGTTTTGCGGGCGCTCGATAAGCTCGCCAAAATCGGGCCCGAAAAAGTTGCCGCCGAAATGCAGCAATCGGCCGGCGCCACCGCCGAGCAGGCCGACGAAGTCCTACGCCTGGTGCAGCTCGAAGGCGACAACGACGCGGTGCTCGACCAGCTCGATCCGCTGGTCGCCGGCAACGAAACGGGGGAGTCAGGCGTCGCCCGTCTGCGAGAGATTCTTGCCGGCGTCACTGCGGCAGGCGTCCCTGCGGGTCGCGTGCAGCTCGATGTCTCCATCGCTCGCGGCTTGGACTATTACACGGGAATCGTACTAGAAACGTTTCTCGACGACCTGCCTGCCATCGGCAGCGTCGCCAGCGGGGGTCGCTACGACAACCTCGCCGGGCTCTACACCAAACAGCAGTTGCCAGGCATTGGCGCGTCGCTGGGTCTCGATCGCCTCCTGGCCGCGATGGAAGAACTCAACCTATTGCCCAAGGTCCGCACGCCGGCGCCGGTGTTCATCCCGTATTTCGCCGCCGATCGGCTCGGAGACTATCTAGAGCTGGCCGCCACTGTGCGTGCTGCCGGGTTTGGCGCCGAGGTCTATCCCGAGCCGAAGAAGCTCGGCAAACAGCTACAGTACGCCGATAAGAAAGGCTTCCGCGTTGCCCTAATCGCCGGTCCTGACGAACTTGCCGCCGACCTGTGCCAAGTCAAAGACTTGTCGAATGGAGAAAGTGAGACCGTCGCAATGGAAATCGTCGCTAAGACGCTCAGCGATTTGCTAAGCTACAGCGGTGCTTGAATTGGCGTTGCCAGTTTTGCAATGGAGATAGCCTAATCAGCCATCCGCGTGTGGCCATGTGTACCTGCGACTCGCAGTAGTCGCCAGCCGCAGGCGGTTTGAGTAGCGGCGCCCCTAGCACAGATGGTAGGAAAGCCACGCGTCTGCATGAAGCAACGCTTGGAGTTGGTACGCCTCACGACGTTGATCGAGAGCAGACCCTATATGGCCAATCGCCACAACCATTATGAAGCTGCGTTCGAGGCCTATCTTCGCCAAGAGCGAATCGCCTACGTCGCGGTTGACGAGAAGCGGCGTACGCTGGTTGGCGAAGGATCGCTAAAGAGTCTCGACTTCATCGTTTCGCCGAACAGCGTCGCCTCGCCCAGTAGCCCTGCCACGCAGGCAGCGACGCGATGGCTGGTCGATGTCAAAGGACGAAAGTTCCCTTCCGGCGTCAAACAGCCGCAGTATTGGCGAAACTGGTCAACCGAGGACGATCTCCGATCACTCGCCCGCTGGCGACAAGAGTTTGGCCCGGGGTTCGACGCGGCGCTGGTGTTTGCCTACCAGCTCACCGCCGATCGGGCGCCGACGCCGCCGGAACAGGTCTTTCCCTATCGCGATGCCTCGTACGCATTCGTAGGGATCGGGCTCGACGACTACTTGGCCGCCATGCGGCCCCTGTCGGCGAAATGGAAAACCGTGTCGATGCCGGTCGCCGAATTTCGCCGGCGAGCACGGCCCTTGCTCGAGTTTCTCGCCCCTGCGACGACCGACTACTGGCCCCGAGATAACGGCGATGCGTGGGAAAGCCCGCCCTGCGAAACTCAGCCCGCTTTTTCAACAACGCCCTGATATC
>JBCDCL010000044.1:0-11129 GCA_039182175.1 Planctomycetota bacterium | reverse complement strand
GTCGGCAGCCGCCCGCCAGAGTAAACTGAAGAGATATGAAAATCTCGACCATTCCCCAAGCGTATCGCAACGCCAACCGCTGGCGAGAAATCCTCGGCGTGCTCAGCAAGTACGGGCTGGCTGGCTGGCTCAGTCGGTTTGAACTCCCCTTGGGGCAAGGTTGGTTGACCGACAGCAATGGCCAAATGATCGGCCAGATGAGTCGCGATGAGCGGATCCGCCGCGCACTGGAAGAACTCGGGCCGACCTTTATCAAGCTGGGGCAGTTGCTGAGCACCCGGCCTGACCAGGTCGGACTAGGCCTCGCGGACGAGCTCACGAAATTACAGACCGGTGTGCCCGCGGACTCGATCGATTGGGTACGCGAAGTCATCGCCGAAGATTTTGGCCGCCCGGTCGAATCTTGCTTCGCCACATTCGAAGATTTACCGGTAGCGTCGGCGTCGATCGGGCAGGTGCATCGCGCAACGCTAGCCGACGGCCGGCAGGTAGCGGTGAAGGTTCTGCATCTAGGAATCGAAGACAACGTTCTTGTCGATAGCGAAATCTTGGTCGGCTTGGCCGAACTAGCTGAGCGCATTCCCGAGCTACAGAACTACCGCCCGGCAGCGACGGCGGTCGACTTTCAACGGACAATTCGCCGAGAACTTGATCTCACGCAAGAGCGGCGACGCCTGGAGCAATTCGCGGGGTACTTTCTCGACGATCCCCGCGTGCGGCTGCCAGAAGTCATCGGCGAATTATCGAGCCGTCGGGTGCTGACGATCGAATGGCTCGATGGCTACAAGGTGTCCGACCCTCTGCTGCGAGAACATCTAACCGCTGACGAGCAGGAAACGGTTGCGCGGCATGGGGCAGAGATCTTCACTGAAATGATCTTCGACCATGGCGTCTATCACGCCGATCCCCATCCGGGCAACCTAATTGTGATGCCCGGCGGCGTCATTGGCTTGATTGACTTTGGCATGATTGGCCGCCTGAATCCGGAGCTTCGCGAGGATCTCGAAGACATGCTGATGGCGGTCGTTAGCAACGAACCGACGCAGCTGACCACCGTCATCACGCGCGTCGGCCAAACGCCGCCTGAATTAGACGAAGCAGAACTAGCCAGCGATATCGGCGACTTTGTAGAGCACTACGGCAACCTGTCTGTTGGCGGATTCGACTTAACCGGCGCTCTGAAGGAATTGATTGAGATTATCCAGCGCCGGCAAATCACGCTTCCTGCCTCGGTGGGCATGCTGCTCAAGATGTTGGTGCAGCTTGAAGGAACCGCCCGGCTATTATCGCCAGACTTCTCGTTGCTCGAAGTGCTAGAACCGCACCAACGCAAGATGATGCTTCGCCGGTTGTCGCCGGTACGCCAAGCGAAAAAGGTGAAGCGGATCTACGGTGAGTTCGAAGAATTGGCCGAAGTGCTGCCCCGCCGGATTCGCGACATCTTGCAGCAAGTGCAAAGCGGCAAGTTCGACGTTCACCTCGATCACCGCGGGCTCGAACCCTCCGTCAATCGGCTGGTACTGGGAATGATGACCAGCGCGTTGTTCTTGGGGTCGTCGCTTATGCTGAGTCGCAACGTCGGGCCAATCAGCGGGCTCAGTTGGATCGGCTTAGGATGGCTTGAGGGCGTATCGCTTCCGGGGCTGGTGGGCCTGGTGCTAAGCGGGTTGCTCGGGCTGAGACTCTTGCGGGCGATCAGCAAGTCGGGCCGGCTAGAGCGACGATAAGGCGCCCCTCATCACCCTGCTTTCGCTTGGGCGTGCTCATCGTCAGAGCCCGAGGCCTGCTGCAAGGCAGCAATGATCTGCTCATTAAGCTGATCGATTTTGCTAAGCAGGTCTTCGTGCCGACTTTCGAGCCTCGCCAGCGAAGCTTGGCTTCGCGATTTGCAGGCGTGGGTATCGCCTGTGGCAGACGGTGGTGTCGGCGATGACGGCATCGGCGGGCAGTCGGCGGGGGGTAGCCAAACCTAGGCGAGGATCGGCTGCGAGAAGTGGGGGGAGCCCCGGGCGGCTGGGGGGACAACCACCCGAGGCACGTATAGAATCGGCGGTGCAGTTGGACCGTGGGTAGCCGATTGGCCCGTATACCGCTGCTATAAACCGCAGTCGCGGAAAGAGTTAGCGGCCGTGCGGGCCGGTCGGATCAGAGCGACTTTGCGGCCTACGGCCCGATCGCAGGCCAGCACCAGGCCGCTTGGCGGGGTACCCCGGAGCAATCGCCTAGACAGAACAGGAGGTTGCGGGTTATCTTAGTCGATTCGAGCAAGCACGTTGGCGATCGCCTGCACGCACCTCCCACACCCATTCGCAAGAACCCGAAGAGATCCCCCCGGTGGTAAAACTCACACTCCGAGACCGAGAGACCGCACAAGAAGCCGTTCGTCGTTTCCGCAAGCTGGTAGAGCGTAGCGGCATCAAGAAGGAAATGCGGGTTCGTGAGTTTTACGAGAAGCCGAGCGAAACTAAGCGACGTGCCCGGTTGCGTGCCCAGCGTCGTGGTCGACGTGAGCGGATGCTCGGCATCAGTCGCTAAGCGATTGTGTCGCTCCGATACGAGTGACTAGCAGGCCAGCGTTTTGCGATAGAGCGAGCCTACGAATCAGCGCATAAAAAAGGCCGGCCCCCACCAGGGGAGCCGGCCTAAATCGTTCATGGATGAAACACTTCGATGCGTCGTCGTACCGGCAGATCAGTAGGTGACCTCAGCACGGACAAACCAGCCGTCGATGCCGAGGATGTTGGCGTCGTCCCAACTTTCGAGCTGCACGCCGAGCGTACCGAAGTCGTACTCGGGCCGGCTGCCCAGGTCGTGGAAAGCGGCCAGTAGGTAACCACCGCTGATCGAAGCGCATTTGGTGACGAATACGGTGCCGCCTACTTCAAGTTCGGTTACGGGCACGATCTGCGTCGTGGTGATGGCATGGCGAGCGAAGGCCGTGCCGACCGCCGTGTTCTCGACATCGCCCAACAGCAGCGAAATGTCGCCTTTCAGGTACAGGCTGGCGATTCCTTCTCGGCCGAAGTACCGACGTCCAAGCAGCCCCGTCCGCAGACCCAGGCCTTGGAAACTGGTGTTGGCTTGAGCCGTACGGTTCAGCCCAGGAGCAGACGTGCTAACGATGTTCGAGGCAAAAGCCTGCGACGTTTCAACGTCGGTAAAGCGAACGGCGCCGGTCCAGGTGATGTCCCAAGCGGGGCACCAGCAACCGCAGGGATCGCAGCAGTCGCCACAGCCACAGGCGCCCAGTGGCGATCCAAGTGGAATCGTCCGCGAGAAGCCGAGGTCGTAGTCGTCGATCGACACCGAGGCGGTTCCGTTGACGCTGTCGCCAGGACCGGCTGTGATCACTTCAAACGGAGCATTGAACTGCATCGATCCATCGGAAGGATTCTCTGGCGAAGCGAAGCTGCTGCCGGAGTCGATGTTGGTGTAGGTAAACCGGACTTCGCAACCACAGTCGCAAACGCGGTAGCCACCATATACGCGGTAATTCGGTTCGTAATCAAACTCGAATTGGTTGTAGACAAACGACGGCGGCGTCGAGGTGAAGTCGGTCGTCAAGAATGAGTGGGCTTGGCTGAACGACGCGCGGACGTTCAGGTAGTCGGCCCCCAAAAACCATTGGCCACTGCAACCCGAAGCGGCGCCGAGCGGTAATGCTCCACCACCGCCGCCTAGGCCTGCACCCACGCCCAAGCCCGAACTGAACTGGGCAAGCTCGACATTTTCATCGAGTTCCTTCAGCACCGCGGCAGCGGTCACATCGCCGGCATCATTGACGGTGGCGTCGATGACGTCGGCATCGCCGACAAAGACGGCCTGATCTGCCGCCGACTGGGTGTCCGCCGCCATGGCGACGGGAGCTAGCACCATGCCAGCCACAAGCGCGAGGTGCGCGCAGAAATAGCGTTTCATCCGTGATTCCCCCCTTGGAATGCTCCCGAGCCGCTCCTCCGCGATACGGGCGGAGAACTAGGACGCGGCCAGGCTTGAGTCGAGCTTCATCGCAACGGTTGCAGGGGCCGGCCCAATCAATACCGGCACAACCGTTGCGATGCTTCCAAGAATCGGTACGCGTAGAAGCGTTACTTTGCCGTTTTTCCGCATAACCAGCACAGTCGAACCTCCGAAACGCCAAGTTCGTTCCGGTTAGCTGGTTGGTTCCGGTCAGGTAATCTGGGGGCCTTTTCGGCGGCGGCGAGGCAGGCGGCACGATGCTAGCTTGTCTCCCATGCACTTTTGGCGTGCAAGAGAGGTTGGCTGGCAAGACATTTTGCCTGCGGCGTGCGACATCGGCACCTGACACTGCCGCTGCACAAATCGCTCGCCCGCACAGCTGTCGATCTGCAGTCGCGTCTTCATTTGAGACCTTTCCCGCGAGGCAAGGATTATCACGCACCGGTGGAGCCGCCAACCCTTCGGCAGCTTGCTCACCACGACGTCATCAACAACGCGACTGGGATGTCAACTCAACCAAGCCGACGCCGCATTGCGGCAGCAGCAAAGCCCGACAGTGCCGTCAGGAACAGCAGCACCGAGGAAGGCTCGGGGATTACCTCCACAGGATCTTGCCCGAAGCGATCGATTGGCTCTTCGACGGAGTACGGCCGCAAGACACCATTGACGAAGATTGGCCCTGCTGGCGTCGGCTGATCGGGGAACGCCGACGAGACTACCGGCCCCGCCGAGTAGGTAGCCGTCAGGACGGAGTTATCCGAATCGTCATCATCAAACAGGTCAAACAGCACGGTGCGGTAGTCGGGATGAATGAACATGCCGTGGATGCCCGGATCGGGATCGATATCAAACTGGAACCGGGCGAGTTCCTGCGGCGCGAGGCCACCATTGGCAAACGTGATGTTCAGCACGTCACCGTTGTCAGTAACGGTGGCCGACTCGATGCCCACGCCCGGCGAACTAGTTGTGCCCAGCACAGCGAACTCACCGAAAAAGGCGTCCGAGAAGTTGAAGTCGGTGTCGCCGATGGTCATCGAGAAGGTCGTCAGCCGCTCGTTAGCTGAGGTATTTTTAACTTCGATAAAGGGTCGGCTACGAGCAACCACACGCATCAAAGGCGAATCCCACGACACGATCTTTTGCACCATCATGTCGTTAGGTGCTTCGAGGATTGCTTCGTTGGATGAAATCGCTGTGCTAAAGCCATTCTGGGCTTCGGCTTGGCTTACGAGCGAAAGTACAGGAATGACAAAAACGAAAGCCGTCAGCAGCCGTCGCAGTGGAGTTTTGGTCCGAGGTGAAAGTGTCATAACGGTGTCCTTGTTACCGCTCGAGGCCCCAGGTCCTTTCGGGCGCCCCAAAATGCATCGAGCGGGCAGTTGATTGGTGGGTTTGCGAATGCCGGCCGCGAATAAAACCTTGCGGGCAGCAAAAGTGAGTCGCCAAGAAGCCCGCGATAAGTGCGGGCGGCGAAAGATCCAGCGGCGTCCGAAGTGCTAGCAGACGCGTCTCAATGTGCTCCCAACGTGGTCACAGACGACCAACGGGGTCGATTGAGAGTGCGTGGCCGACGCAGATGCGTCGATCGACATGCAGACCTACCGGGTCATCAAGGCCACCGGTAAACGCCTATCCGCGAACGGAACAGCTTGACGAAGCTATCTGCTGAGGTGGTGGCAATCAAAACTGCGGGGGCCACGAGAAGAACAAAGCAGAGGGTTCAGTCGGTGACTCTTGAATGTCTGGAAGGCAGCATGGCGATAAGACTCGCCACCGCCAGATTGACACTCATGAGTTCGACTCCCAGGAAACTGCTATGTATTGGCCAGATTTTGCTGCTGACACCTTCGGTGAGCATGCAATGCGGACGCATAGCGGGGACGTAGCCCCTCGCGTCTTTTCTTAAACTAAGCACTGCCGACCGTACTGTCAACGAAAAATCTAGCACTCGGCCCGATTATTCCGGTTGCGCCGAGTAGCAGAGCCTGGGGGTTTTAAGGCCACGGGTGGCGACTTAAACCGGCATTCTCGCGCCTCTGTAGCGAGAAAAAAGAAAAATAGACGCGGCGGGGTCCCCTCTAGCTCCCAGCTATTCCCGCCGCGTCCGTGCCGAGACTCCCCTCCCCAAGGGCGCCTAGGCACGCAAACGTAGTTCGCACACTGGCCGGGTCAATCGGAGCCCGGCAAACCGCGGAATGCCGGCCCTCAATCAGCTAGATCAGCAGGGAATTCGCCGCTGCCGGTCGCGAAAATCCCTGCTAGGTCGACCAATCGAGCCCGAGATCGAGCGACGCTGCCGAGTGCGTTAGTGCCCCCACGCTAATACGGTCGATACCGGTTTGGGCAATCGAGCCGATTGTTTCGAGATTCACCCCACCAGATGCCTCCAGCACTATGGGCGTGGCGGGCTCGGGACTGGCAGCCGCTGCAGCGTCTCTTATCGAGACGGCCTGCCGGAGTTGGTCGAGGCTCATATTGTCGAGCAGCACCACATCGGGGTGGGCAGGCAGCACTTGCTGAAGCTGATCGAGCGTGTCGACTTCGATCTCGATGACCATCTCTGCAGCCCGACCTTGCAATCGGTCCGCCAACTGGCGGCGGGCCCGGGCAACCGCGTCGGCGGGCGTTAGCCCCTGTTGATCGGACAACGCTAGGTGGTTGTCTTTGATGAGCACCGCCTCGGAGAGCCCAAGCCGATGATTGTGTCCGCCGCCGCATGCCACGGCGTACTTTTCCAAGCGTCGCCAGCCGGGGGTCGTCTTGCGGGTGTCGTACACGTCAACGCCTGTGCCAGCAACGGCTTCGACATACTGCCGGGTTAAACTAGCAATGCCCGCTAATCGGCCGAGGAAGTTCAGCACCGTTCGCTCTGCGGTGAGCAAAGCGGCCGCGGGGCCCTTCATCGTGGCGACCGCTTGCCCCGGGACGATGCTGTCGCCGTCGTTGACGAGCGACTTCCACGTGACGGTTTCGTCGAATTGACTCAGCACGAGCGGTCCGATCTCGATCCCCGCAGCCACACCGACCTGCCTCGCCACCACTGCGGCTTCGCCCGTTCGATCGGGCCCGACGGTAACCGCGGTTGTCCAATCGCAACCGTCCGCCAAATCCTCCGCCAACGCCAGCTTAATGAGTTCCTGGGCGTTGGTTACCAGGGTGTTGTCCCAGGTGATGCTTGGAAAATCTGACGGCATTGCAGTGCATTTCGCGTGCGTGAAGAATGAAGCCTACGCAGGTACAATCGAGATCGATTTCGGCTGTGTGGTGCTACCACAGCTCGCAGCCGATCGGTCCGACCAGACAATCGTAAAGCATATCTGTGCCAGAGCCACTACTGCGTCCGAGTGACCAACGTTCGATTGCCGGGCTGACGGCGATCGCGTTGGTCAGCATGGGCGGTTGGTGGCTGTTGAACGGAGGTATGACCGGCCGGTTGATCAACATTGATCGAGCTACTCCACAGAGTTATCAGTTCCTCGTCGACGTGAACACCGCCACGTGGCCAGAGCTAGCGCAATTGCCCGAGGTGGGCGAGATACTCGCTCGCCGGATCATCGAAAATCGGCAAGCGAACGGCCCTTATCAACGGCCCGAGGACTTGCTCCGCGTCTCGGGCATCGGCGCCAAGAAATTGCAGCGGGTCCGCGGTTTTTTATTGCCGCTCCCTGGCGAGGAGTTTACGGCTGAGCGGTAGCAGACTCTGGCGATTCCTGCGTCGACTTCCGCTGTGCCGGTTTTCGCTTCCTAGGATTCGCAAACTTACGGCCGTGGCCTGGGATGATCCAGTCGGCTACATCGAGAATCAGCTGCCGACTCTTAATCAGCGTTTCGGGCGCCTCGGCTAGCGGATCAACCTCTGGCTGCATCTGCTCGTTCCACCAGACATGGGTCAATGCGTAGACGCCTTCGTCGGTCTCCACTAAGAGCGATGCATCTTCGTTGGTATGGCCGGGCGTTCGCAGGACACGCACACCTGGAGCGAGCGTCGCGGGATTCGGGTGGTCTCGCCAGACGTCGTTCTCGTACTCGCCAATGAAATCGATCGTCTTGGCTTTGGGAAACATGCCAATGTTGACCGTGTGATCCGGATGGTGGTGGCTGATGAAAACGTGCGTCACGTCCGCCGGCGTCACGCCATGCTGAGCCAAACCATCAAGAATCAGATTCCGATCCGCCACCATGCCAGGATCGGCCACAATCGTGGCGCCCACGGCCTTGACCAAGACCACGGTGCCGGCGACCTTCCGTTCGCCATCGTCAACTTTGCCTGGTACAAACTCCTTGCCTTCGATCGGCTGGACGTAGCCTTCGGTGATGACGTGAACCGTCGGCGCCTCGGCACGCAAGTCCGTGGGACTACTTAGCAAGGCGGTCGTGCAGGCACAAAGCGAGAGCGGCGAAAAGAGGCGAATCATGTGGCGAAGACCTACTTGGCTGCACGAACTTGTCGAGCAATACAATCCACTGCTCGCGTCGGCCCCAATCTTCGCCTGCCGCGAACTAGTCGTCAAACACGCCTTCGGGAATGAATCCGTCGTCGGCGACGGCCGACAGACTTTTCAGCACCTCGACCTCCAGATCATGGGCGAGCGTGCGAACACTGCCATCGAGGAACGCAAAGTGGCTGATCTGGCTGTGGTCGCTGCCAAACTTGCCGCGGTAGGTGTCGTTAGGACCATCGGGAAAACCCGCCGAGCTACGCCGCACCGCCGTATGGCGAGCATCGCCGGCAAAGATGGCCGCATCGCCACGACGAAAATCTTCAGTGCCTGGAGCTGCGTCGGGAATCGAGGGCGGAAGGTGCTTCTCGCCTAGGGCATAAGTCTTCGACAAGCCATCGGTCACACGCCGAGCCGATACCCGTGACAGTGTATACATCGGCCCAAACTCGGCTCCGTCGAATTGCTCCTGACCAAACAATGCCATTCCATGTCGGGTGCTGGTCCCCGAGTTGGCGGCGTAGTCCCCACCCGCAGCAACGCCCGGCGCCAGGGAGGGGGAGCCGTCATTGTCAAAATCGTGCTCCGCAACGGGGCTGCTTCGCGTCGGGCAGCGGAGCACCGACAGGGGCGTTCGCATCGCCAGAGCGTTTGCGTCGTCGTCCACTCGCAAAGTCGGATCCCAGGCGTCGTATTGGGCTTGGCCCTCGATATACGGCAGCAACGAAAATGCCCAAGAGACGGCAAACGGGTCAGTCCCGCTCGGGTGCTGCTCGGTGCCGCGACGTGCCGATGGGAAGTATCCGACCGTGTCGTGATAAGTCTGTAACGCCAAGCCAAGCTGCCGCAGATTGTTTTGGCAGGAACTTCGCCGGGCCGATTCGCGGGCCGATTGCACCGCTGGCAGCAAAAGAGCAATCAAGATGCCGATGATCGCAATCACCACCAGCAACTCGACAAGGGTAAATCCAGACGTGCGTCCGACGGCGGACGAATGATTCGTACGGTCTAGCATGGCAGGGGTGGCCCCGTGGAAAAGGCAGGAACTGGTGGGATCGGCAGGCAGGATTATCGATCGCTTGCTTGATCGATAGGCAGGAACGCTGGCGGGCATTGGTCGCGTCGCCAGACTCTGGCGATTATAAAGAGTCTGCCGCGATCGACCATCGGCCCACCCGCAGCCTCGCTGCCATGCTTCTCCATTCTTCGAGCTTCCTCCATGTTGCGAATCGTTTTGTTGGGATTTGTGTCCTTCTGTTGGTGCATCGCTGCCCCAGCCGCCGCGCCGTCACAACCGAACGTGGTAGTAATCATCGCTGACGATCAGGGTTGGGGCGATTTAAGCCATCGAGGCAACCATAGTCTTTCGACACCTCATCTCGACCGCCTGCGAGAGCAAGGAACCTCGTTTGAACGGTTCTACGTACAACCCGTTTGTGCCCCAACCCGGGCGGAACTACTTACCGGACGGTACGCTCAGCGAGATGGTGTGCGTGGCGTGTCCAACGGCGCCGAGCGGCTCGATCCCCGTACGCCGACACTGGCCGATGCCTTTTCCGCTGCTGGCTACCGCACTGCAGCGTTTGGCAAGTGGCACAATGGCACCCAGGCGCCCTACCACCCTCTCTGCCGAGGATTCGATACGTTCTACGGTTTCACATCGGGTCATTGGGGGCACTATTTTGATCCGTTGCTCGATCACGATGGACGATTGACCTACGGCAACGGCTTTCTGCCGAACGATCTGACCGATCATGCGATCCACTTCTTAACGGGCGAAACCACCCAGCCGGCGTTTGTATGGCTGGCCTACAATACGCCGCACTCACCCATGCAAGTGCCCGACCGCTGGTGGCAGAGGCACAAAGACCAAGAACTCAGCGAGCGCGGTACGCTGGCCGAGCAGGAAGACATTGACCACACGCGGGCTGCCCTGGCCATGGTCGAAAACTTGGATTGGAACGTTGGACGCCTACTCGCCGGGCTTGATGAATCGAACCGGGCACGCGACACGATCGTTGTCTACCTCAGCGACAACGGCCCCAACGGCCACCGCTACAACGTCGGCCTGCGCGGCAAGAAAGGGTGGACCGACGAAGGCGGAGTCCGCTCGCCATTGCTCATGCGTTGGCCTGACCACATCCCGGCTGGTCAGACGATCGAAGAACCGGTCGCCGCGATCGACGTGGCGCCAACGCTGGCCGAGTTAACGGGCATCGAACTGCCAAGCAGCGTGGATCGCGATGGACTCAGCTTTGCTCCGCTTGTTACAGGCGAGCACAGCGAGATGCCGCCTCGCACGCTGTTCTCATACTGGAACGGCAGCAGCGCAGCTCGCCGGCAAACGTTTCTGCTAGACGATCAACAGCGACTCTATGACTTGGCATCCGATCCCAATCAGACCGTCGACGTCGGGTCGGAACATCCGGAGATAACGGCCCAACTGACTGCAGAGTTGCAGGAGTGGAAAACACGCTGGCAGGTTGATCAGCCTGCTGTGCCCCGGCCGTTTACCGTTGGCGATGGCTGTTTACCGCTGACGCAACTCCCTGCCCGGGACGCCACCACCCGCGGCAATGCAAGACATTCCAACCAATATCACAACTGCACCTATATCACCGACTGGTCTTCACCGGACGATGCCATCGCCTGGGATGTCGAAGTCGTCGAGCCGGGGCGTTATGCTGCGACGTTGTACTACACATGCGCCGAAGCAAACGTCGGTTCGCT
>JBCDCL010000043.1:0-11173 GCA_039182175.1 Planctomycetota bacterium | reverse complement strand
TTGGTGATGTTGAACTCGGCCGGCGTCATGCTGTCTTGGCTGTAGCCCACTTGCTGGCCGTTGACCCAGACGTACATCGCACTCTTCACGCCATCAAAGTGCAGTTGCACTTGCTTGCCATCCCAATCGCTTGGCAGGTCGAACTCTTTGCGATAGCAGCCGACCGGGTTGTACGAATTGCCCACCGTCGGCGGCTTGGGCGGGAAGGGGTACGCCATGTTGGTGTAGATCGCCTTGCCGTAGCCCTGCATCTGCCAGTTGGACGGCACGGGGATGGCGTCGAAGAGCTGCGTGTCGAACTCCGGCTTCCAAAAACCTTCGGGCACGTCGTCGGGCGTCTTGACCCAGCGGAATTGCCAATCGCCATTCAGCGACTTCACCCAGGGACTATCGGCCGGCAACCCTTGCCCGGCAGCGGCGACCGCTTCTTCAAGCGTGGGGAAGGGATAGAAGGTGGCGTGCGGCGCCTCGGTGTTGACGTCAAACACCTCGGAGTTTTCCCAATCGGGCTTGGACTTTTCCTGAGCTGCAGTAACGCCTGCTCCAAAACCACCAAGCCCAAAGCCGCCAGCCACCACGGCCACGACCGCCAACATCACCCGTCGCCCAATCACCTGTCGCCAAATCACAATATTGAATCCTCGGATAAGGAAATCGAATCAAGAGAGAAGCAGAAACCGCACTAGCCGTGCGAGCTAAAAGTATAGTCGGGCTGCTGGCGGCTCACTACTACCGCCATACGCAGTCAGGCGCCGCGTCGGTTCGATAAGGGTTGATCGAAGGCCCGGAGGGCCGGCGGCGTGTAGCCGGGGATGCCGATCCCTGGTTGACCGCTTTCTTAGTTTGACAACGGGCTCACTCTCCAGGGGCTCGCGCCCCTGGCTAGATGCCGCTGCCCCTGCCGGGGCGGGTTCGACCGGGAGCTGACGGCTGGCCGCTCGTAGAGTTTGCGATGGTGCGGCGCCGGTTGGCACATCTGCCCGCGGATGCCGCCCCGCTGGACAGCTTGGCCCGCGGCAAGCGAGACTACTGCCAGCGAGGCATTTAACAATACGGCAAGTCTCGCCCGCCCGTTCGCCCCAGCCGCATACGGAGTCTTCGCGTGGATCACGCTCCTTCGCTCGCCGAACTCACCACGCAGGCCGAGGCTCGCTTTGCCGCGGTCTTTCACCACGCCCCGCAGTGGATTGTCGCGGCGCCAGGCCGGGTCAATTTGATTGGTGAGCACACCGACTACAACGATGGCTTTGTGCAGCCGATGGCGATCGAGCGGTACGTGGTGATCTCCGCTGCTCGGCCGACGGGCGAGACGCCTGCCGACCAAGTGAATGCCCATAGCGAACTGATCGACCAAACCCACTCGTTCGAAGTCTGCGAAGCCGAGCCCGACGACCTGCCTGGCTGGTGTGTCTACCCCTACGGCGTGCTCGATCTGCTTCGCAAGCGGGGCACGATCGCCACGCCACTCGACATGGTCGTCTTGTCGACAGTGCCGCTCGGCGGTGGCTTGTCGAGCAGTGCCGCCTTCGAAGTCGCTGCCGCTACGCTTGCCGAGGCGGTGACCGGCCAGCCGATGGATGGCCGCGACACGGCCAAGCTCTGCCACCAAGCGGAGACTGACTACGCCGGCGTCCCCTGCGGCATCATGGACCAATTCGCTTCGGCCCTCTGCGAAGCGGACCACGCCTTGCGGCTCGACTGCCGCTCGCTCGAAACGGAGTCGGTGCCGCTCGAAGATCCGTCGGTCACGGTGCTGATCATCAACAGCAATGTGAAACACGATCTGGGGTCGAGCGAGTATCCGGTCCGCCGCGCCACCTGCGAATCGGCGGCCGCCAACCTCGACGTGGCGTCGCTGCGAGATGTTTCGCTAGAGCAACTCTCGGCATCGGAAGCGGACCTCACGCCTGTCGAATTCCGCCGTGCCCGGCATGTGGTGAGCGAAAACCAGCGGACGCTCGCCTTCTCTGCTGCGGCAACCGCCGGCGACTGGGCCAAGGCAGGCGAGCTGATGTACGCCAGCCACGCCTCACTGCGGGACGACTACAAGGTGAGCTGCGAGCAGATCGACATCCTGGTCGACCTGGCGGCCAAGATCGGCCTCGCCGGCGGCGTCTACGGCTCACGCATCACCGGTGGCGGCTTCGGAGGCTGCACGGTAACCCTCGCCAAGACCGACCAAGTCGAAACCATCGCCAACCAAATCCTCACCGGCTACCAAACCGCCACAGGAAGCGAAGCCACCGCCTTCACCACCCGCCCCGCCCAAGGAGCGCATATCGTGCGAGGGTAGGTGCACGTATTGTTTCAGGTCGCGATGCATTGCCAGTGACGCAAGCCGCTGAAAAGTTCGCGTTCCGCCAACCGAATGGAGAAATGGTAGGTGGCAAGCACACACCCCACGTGGCTAAGTTGCTGTTGGGCGGTAGTAGGTGCGAAGGAGGTGCACGCAGATGGGCATCATGGGCCCGGCATTTCACCCGGTGGACTGAGCGATCCTACGGGGATACATTCGTTGGCTGGGAGTAAGGCTGGCTGCCAGGGCGAACGTTGCGATCACTTCGACTAACGTTCACGTCGGCGGGGGCTGAAGGCGATGCTCTGGTGTTGGTGATTCGGTGCAGTTCAATGCGAGATGCAAATTCGACGACGATAAAAATCAACAGTGGAGCGATTACAAGTCCGTTGAGCAGCATGCCCATACAACTAAGCAGCTGCCTTCTGTCTGGTTGCATCAAGCCAATCCAGCCAGAGACAAAACCCGCTAAGCAAATTGGAAAAGCAGTCGTCATCAAGACTGCAAGCTCCCAGCTTGCTTCCTCCGACGACAACCTAAGCTTGACGACGCTTAAAACCCCTAATGCGAAAGACACGCCAAGCAGGGCAACAGCCGTCATGCCGATAAGAAAAGAAGCTGCGCCCCAACCAGATATAGGCCTTTGCTGAGCGGCAACCGCTCTAGGAATTGGATAACTTTGGTCTGGCGGTAAGGGTGGCTTCAACACGAACGGCGGCGGATTTGGCGTCGCGTCCTGCTGGCTGAATGGCGGCGGCCCCGAATGCGACTGCTCCCCTTCCAGCTTCGCCGCAGAGCTGGCCGATCCACCAAGCGACATCTGCCGCCCGCATTCTGGGCAGCAAATTTCTCGGCCTGCATAACTGTCGGGGGCCTTCACGCCTTTTCCACAGTTCGGGCAGACCACGCGAATCATGGCTAGATTTCTCCTAGCTCGCGTTTGCAGCTGAGGATGAAGTTGTCCACCGCCTTCATCCCACGCTCGACCATTCTCGTATTGGTCACGTCGATCGCTTCGATCTCCGCCTGTTCCATGACCGTGGCCAAAGCCTGAATGGCATTCGCCCGCTTACGTAGCCCTGCCGAAACGGTGAGCACGCCCTCTGCATCGGTCGACTGTTTTTCTTTTCCGGCCACCGCAAGTTTTCTAAGGCTTTTTAGTATTCGTTCAATCTTATTGCTGTTCCTGCTATACGCAAGCCGCGTAGCGACTGTCTTTAAGCTCAACCGTTGATTGTCGAATTCCAGGGGGTTTGATGTTTGATCATGGCGTTGAGGATTAGCAGCAGTTTTCTCATGCAGGCGACCAGGGCGATCATTTTTGCTTTGCCTCGGGCGATGAGTTGCTGATAGTGATCGCGGATGATGGGATTGAACCTGGTTGCGACGAGTGTTGCCATGTAGAGGCTTTGCCGAACTTGGGTGCGGCCGCCACCGATCATTCGCTTGCCGCGAAGCGTGCCGCTGTCGCGGTTGATCGGCGCCACGCCGACCAACTTCGCCGCCTGCCCGCGGTTCATGCAACCTAACTCCGGCAGTTCGGCGATCAGCCCCGTGGCGGTCGACGCGCCGACGCCTGGCACGGTCACCAGCAACTCATAACGTTGGCGGAACTCGTGGTCATCGCGTGTGAGTCGCGCGAGCTGCTCGTCAATCTGTTTGAGTTGCTCCTGATAAAACTCAATCGCCCGCCGGATCGACTCACGGATAACCGGGTCGCGAGCGGTCGCTAGTCGATTCTTCTCTTGAGTGAGCATTTGCTGAACCTGCTGTCGCCGTGCTCGCAGCGACTTCAAACGGAGCTGGTTCTCACTGGGGGGCTCGGTTGGTTCGGGATCCATCTTGTCGGCGAACAGGGCGATCACCGCCGCGTCGATCGCATCGGTCTTCGCCAGCTGGCCGGCAGCCCGAGCGAAATCACGCACTTGGCGTGGATTGACCACCGCCACCGGCACGCCATGGGCGTGCAGTCCATTAACGAGCAGCGATTCGTAGCCACCAGTCGCCTCGACGCACACTAGCGTTGGCTCGCGTCTTGCCATCCACGCCGACAACTCAACCAGGCCTGCCTCGCCTGCCCCGAATCGGCGGACACCTGCACGACCTGCAACCGCAACGTCCCAGAAACGTTTGGAGACATCGATTCCAACGCAGCATTGACTTTGCATCGTTGATCCTTCCTTGCGTATGCGAGCTCGTTCCCTCAGAACGGCTCCGACGACTGTTCGGACTCTCACGACACGCGGCCGACCGGCGATCCAGCTACAAATTCGGTCTCTTGAAAGGACCCAGGGTAGGACGATCTGCCGGCCAGCCGCCGTGGTCTGTTACGTTCGCTTG
The DNA here is from genome assembly GCA_039182175.1 of Planctomycetota bacterium. Lineage (GTDB taxonomy): Bacteria > Planctomycetota > Planctomycetia > Pirellulales > Lacipirellulaceae > JBCCQL01. Next base: position 6,537 of record JBCDCL010000043.1, on the reverse strand, counting down.
CGCTCACTCCACAGAACACGGCGGCTGCTAGCCTACCATCTGTTTGTAAGATACAAGGGTAGGTGGTTCTGCCGATAGTCGGTCTTGCCAATGGCTCCGCAGTCGCTTCGGCAGGTTCACCTACCTGGCTTAGGTCTTGCGTAAGAACGGCGTTAGGTAAGTGATGAATGAATATTCATGTTATGTATGCGGGTATTATACGTTGGAGTCGCGATGCGACTGGGATGTATGCCCTATCTGCTTCTGGGAAGACGACATCCTGGCAGATGATGGACTGTATGAGCACAGCCCAGCCAATCACATGACGATTGCCGAGGCCAAAAAAAATTACATTGCACTAGGGGCAGTGTCACAAGAGTACGTGAGTAAGGTACGAAAGCCTGTGGCCCGAGAAAGGCGGGACCCTGCTTGGACTCCGGCCATGTAGCCGAGCAGGATAGGTGGTTCTGCCGAGAGCTTTTTCTGCCAATGGCTCCGCAGCCGCTTCGGCAGGTTCACCTACCGTACTTATTTGTTTCAGGTCGCGATGCATTGCCAATCACGCAAGCCGCTGACAAGTTCACGTTCCGCCAACCGAATGGACAAGCGGTAGGTGACGAGCACCTACCCTACGTGGCTAATGCGTTACTACGAAATGAAAATCGCCAATGAGAACAGATGGAACCTCGCCATCGAAGGCGAGTTTGAAGACGGGACACCCACAGACATCTGGGCTTATTCAATGGGGCGTCAAGCACCGAATCGACCCGTACCATTCTCTATCTATACCGAAGGCGAGGTTGTCGATTACAACCCGACCGCTTTCGGAACCATCGTAGTTTCGTCAAGAATGGCGACGATAATTGATGCTTACGCCGAGTCTGAAGTGCAAAGATTGTCAGCTGCAGTCGATGGTGAGCCGAATGGGTGGGAGGTAATCAACGTGTTGTCAGTTGTCGATTGCATCGACCGTGATTTTTCAGACATCACGTATTATCCTGAGGATCATATTGAAAAGCCCGGCAAACCTCGTGGCATTACGAAATTGGTACTCGAGCCTCAGAAAGCTAGAGGTCATCAACTGTTCAAGCCGAAGGACTGGCTTGCAGCTACGATCGTTTCTTCTTCACTGAAGGACGCGCTGGAGGAATCTTCAATCACTGGCATCGAGTTCTGGCGTGTCACGAAGTAAGTAAGCGAGCCGTTGCAGTAGGTGCTCGCACGATTGGCCTGAACGGCTGTGCGTCATGTCAAAAGCGTGTAACGGTCGGTGTAGCGACATTGAGCGTAGTAACCGCCAACAACAAGAGAGCGTAGGCTTCCCAGCTGGCAAAACGATATTGGATAATTCAGTGCTCATCTGACTGATGTTCGGAGCCGGGCAGGAAGAACCGACCGACGAAGACAACCAGCGCATTCGCTAGGCCGGCTTCACGTTCCTTGGTGAACCTTCGTGTCCTCTGTGGTTGCCAATTCCGAAACCTCGCGAAACTGATGCCTCCAAGAATTGTCTCACCGGCCAGGAATTCTGCCAGCTGGCACAAAACGGCGGCCCAAAACCGATTGCAGAAGTTTTGTGATTCGTGTGGTAGAACGACAATTGCCCACTTCCAACCTACAGGGCAGGGTCGCCGTAAGTCGTTTGGCGTCGTGGTGGCGAGTAGCATTTCGCTTCCCAATCGCGCAGTTTTGAGCGCGAAAAATAGAAGACAGCCACTTCTGGCGCCTGCTGCCGAATTATTTTTGTGCCAAGCAGCGTATCGCGACGCTGCTATCGCCTGTGCCTTCTTCACGCGGGAGCACCAAATCGCCGCATTCCGAGAATTTCCACTTTCTTGGCACTTTCTTGCACAAGCGGGCAGCCGTGGTGCATCATGCGGGTGTGCAGAAGCTCTCCTTTGAACAGCAGGTGCAGGCGCTCGCCGTCCAGTTGGGTCGGCCAGGGGTCGATGTGCTGGCGGGGCTGTTCGATCTGACGTCGCAGCGGCTGGTGCGGATGGCGGTGGCGATCACCCGGAGTCAGTACGATGCCGAGGACGCGGTGCAGACCACGCTCGAGCGGGTGGCGAGGCAGCCGGCGCCGCTCCGCAAGGCCGATCGGCCGTGGCCCTACTTGCTGCGAATGGTGCGGAACGATGCCCTGCAAATCCGTCGCCGCAAGAAACGATGGCTCGGTTCGCACAGCATTACCGATCTGGTGACACGCCGGCGGGTCGACGAGCTAGAGCAAGAGGACACGCACCGGGCCGTCTGGCAAGCGATACGGACGCTGCCTGCCGAGCAGGCCGAGGTGATCGTCCTCAAGATCTGGGAAGAGATGACCTTTGGCGAGATTGCCGACGTGCTCGACGCATCGCCCAACACGGTGGCCAGCCGGTACCAGTACGGGTTAGGCAAGCTGGCCGGCAAGCTGCAAAAGACGGCCGAGGAAGCGCTCGAGGAAGGAGGCCGCCGATGAAACGCCATTCTCATCAAGGCGACGACCTGCCAGAAGACGATTTCCTGCCGGGAGATTTGGCGAAGATCGAATCGCTAGTGCGTGCCGCCGGCGACTACGTGCAGCCGTCGGACGATCTGCGGCCGCGTCTGCTTGAATCGGCCCGTGGCGAGCGACAACTGCGTCGACGACGATGGGTGGCGACACGCGTGTGTGCCGCCGCGGCTGCGATTGGTTTGCTCGTCGGTCCGCAGATTGTCTCACACCGCTCGGCGATGGCCGAGGCCTCGCAGCGAGAGCGGATCGCCCGGGCGGTTGTGGCCCAACAACAGAACGCCCACCGGTCGGGCGTCGACTCGGTCTATTGGGAACTCGTCAACGCGTTTTGGCAGGTTCGCCAGGAGCAGAGCGAGTCGCTCCGCGCCCTCACCGGTCCAAGCAATGCAGGGCAGCGCAGCACAGCTCAAAGCAGCACAGGGCAGGGCGACGCCGGCGAACAGAATGCTTCGCCAGATTCTGAGCAAGTTTCTACACAAAACGCCACGCCCGGTGCATTGGAGTAGGTAGCGGGCTGCCAGGGTGGCGGCCTCGTCTGTCGACTCACCTCTACCGGTTCGCTGAATCGGTTCACCGGAAAGACACTGTGCCGGACGAGCAAGCGGCAAAGTTTGTGGCGCTCAACACGCAGCTGGTGGCCCTCGACGAGGCGGGCGTGCCGCTCGACGTAGGCGCCCATGGCAGCGAGTTGCGGCGCCAACTTGACGAGGCAAGCCGGGTGGTCTCCGCAGGTGGCGCCATCGAACAGGCGATTGCCGAGCCGGCCGCGCCGCCTGCCTATCGCCGGCTGGTAACCGAGTGGCTGGGCGGCGCCGACCTTGGCGATCTGCTTGCCGCCAGCGGCAGCGTGGCATCGCAAGACGACGACTATCGCCGGCAAATCACCATCGGCTTGGCGTATCCGATCGCCGTCGCCACGGCTGCGTGCATCGGGCTGGCGGTGATGGTGCATACGGTCTTTCCGACGATCGAGTCGGTCTATACCGATCTGCAGGAGCCCGTGAGCGGTGGCGCCGCGCTGCTGCAAACGGTGCGTAGGTCGGCGCCGATTTGGGTGTGGGCGGCGCCGCTGCTGCTGGTGGCGGGCGTCGTGGGGGTTCGCCACTGGCAACCGCTGCGGTGGACACGAAGAAGTTATCGCCCGGGTCCGAAGGCACGCAGCAAGCTAGCCCAAGTTTGCCACGAAGTTGCCTCATCGCTCGAAGCCGGCATGCGTGGCGAGCAGGTGGCAGAGCTGGTCGACACGCCGGAGCCGACGCCGCCGCTGTTTGCGTGGGCACGTCAAGCGATGCCCGCTGGCGACGCTCAGGCAAAAGACTTCCGCGCGATCGGTTCGACCTACCAAAGCCTCGCCCAGCGAAGCGCTCGGCGGTGGTCGAGTTTCTTGCCGCTCGCGGCCTGCGTGATCGTAGGTGGTGGCGCGACGCTGCTATACGGACTGGCGCTCTTTGTGCCGATTGTCGAATTGCTTTGGACCTTGGCGTTTTAGCTAGGCAAACAGACACATGCCCCGTTTTCATTACGAAGCCATCGACGCCCAAGGCCAGCCAGTGACCGGCGAGGTGGACGCCGTGGGCTTTGCCGACGCTGCCGAGCAGCTCGAACGCCAGGGGCTCGTGATCCAGGCCATCACGCAGCCGACGAGCGATGAACGGGCGGGGGCCGCTTCTTTGGTAGAGCCAGCGTCGACCGAACTTACCGCAGCAGTCGAGCGAGTCATGGCCAGCCGGGAAACCGTAACGCCGCCGCTAACGGCCTACGTGCAGGAGCTTAGCCCCGGTCGGCACCGTCGCCAGTTGCGTGCGTTACTGTCGGTACTTGAGCAGGGCGATGTCGCCCAAGCAGTTGCCGCTGCGCAAGACAACCTTCCCACGTGGGCGCCACTACTAGCGGCGGCGGCGGAAGAGACACCACCGGAAGACGTCTTCCATCGGTTTCTCGAAAGCGATCAACCAACGCCTGTCCTCAGGCGACGCCGGCTGTTGGTGCTTGCTTATCCGCTGGTCGTACTCACCTTGCTGCTGCTCATCGCCTTGCCGATCGCCTGGATCATTTTGCCAGAGTTCCGCGACATCTATTGCGACTTTGGACTCGACCTCCCGGTGATGACCGAGTTCGTCCTAGCATTCAGCGACTTCGTGACGGGTATCGGCGGGGTTTTGCTCGTGGTGGTGGCAGTCGCCTTGATCGCTACTTACTACGTGTTGTCGGAGTGGCAGCCGGCTTGGCTTACGCGGCTGGTCAGGCGAGTTGGCCTCGGCGTGCGGAGCGGACCTGCGGACGCAGCACAGCAGTCGTTGGCCTCGGCTCAATTGCTTCAGGCTGGCTTGCCTATCGAGCAGATTCGCACATTCGAACCACTTACTACGGCCGGCGATCGCCATTTAGAGATGCGGCCAGAGATGCGGCCCGCGTTTGCCTACGCCTTGGGCGACCAGATCGCTCCGGCGCAGCGCGTATCGCTACTTCGGGCATTGTCCGACTGTTACGTCGATCAATCGGAGCGGCGGGCATCGTGGGTGCGAGGCGTCTTTGGGCCGGTCGCGATTGTGTTGCTCGGCATCATGGTGGCATTCGTTGTCGTCGCGTTGTTCTTGCCGATGGTGACCTTGGTTGAGGCTTTGACGTAGTCGAACAGTAGTAGAAGGCTCAGTAGATGCTTCGCCACTTTCCAACTTTCGCATCGCTGTTAGGCGTCGGCCAGGCAACGCCCCAGCAGAGCCGGTCGCTGTTGCGATTGATCGCCGCGGCTGCCGAGGAGCGTATCGAATTGGCGCCGCTGCTTCTCGCTTGGTCAGAGGAGCACAACAGCCTGCACGGTTTGCGGCTGGAGCGACTGGCGGAGTCGTTATCGCAAGGCGTACCGCTCGCCGATGCCGTGGAACGTCATCGCGGTCTACTGGATGACGAAGATGTGTTGCTCATCCGCTGCGGGACGCAGCTTGGCATGCTGCCGGCAATGATCCGCCGGCGCCTGACCGATCAACCTTTAACGAATGACGAGCCGACGTCCCGTGTTCGATTGGTGACGTGCGTGTTTGTACTTCTGGCGGTGATGACCCCCGTCATGCTGTTCATTCAACACATGATATCACCATCGATTCTGCTGATTTTCAATGATTTCGAGATCGAAACTCCGTATGTCATGCAGCTGGCAAGTGTATTGAGCGGTCTGCCATTGTTATTCTTCCTCGTGTTTGTCGCATTGACGGCGGCGATCGTCCTGACGCGGTTTTCTGGCTGGCCGGGCAACTTCGTGCGGCGGTCGGTGGCGCCGCGACTCTTCGCCACGGTGCGTAGTTGGCGAATCGGCGCCGTGCTTAGGCGGATGGGCGAAAGCGCGGCCAGTGGCCGGCCGCTACCGGGGGCGATCTCTACTTTGGCCCGTTACCACTACGATCCGGCGCTGCGGCACAAGCTGTTGTTTGTTCGCAACGAGTTGGAACTTGGCGCCGAGCTTTGGCCAACGCTGCAGTCGGCGGGGCTGATCACGCAGCCCGAGGCGACGGCACTCGATGCCGCCGACCAAACAGCAACGCGAGGCTGGACCCTCGCAGCCATTGGCGATGCCCGCCTATCGCAAGCAACGCGTCGCCTGCGGATCCAATCTGGGTTGCTCGTGCCTGCGGTGACGCTCGTTTTTGCAGCCATCGTTTTGATCCAGGTGCTGAGCGTCTTCGTACCCATGGTGTCGCTGATCAATAACTTAAGCTGAACAACCAGGAGCAGCATTCCATGGGGATTCCTTCGCCACGCAAACGAAACGCAGTCACCGTGATCGAGACGCTTATCTCCTTCACGCTGCTCATCTCCATCTTCGGCGCCTGCATGCCCGTTGTGGTGCGGCATCACCAAGTGCTTGCGGACGAGCGTGATTATCGCCTCGCAATGGAAGAGCTAAACAACCAGCTCGACCGCTTGGTTGGCTTGCCGGCTGCGGAGCTTGCCGATGCCGTAGTGAATCTGCCAACTCCGTCGATGAAGAATGCCGAACTGGTTGGCGAAACCGAGGAGCTAGAACTTGGCGTGCGAGTGACGCTAACCCTCCGCTGGCCTGAGCATGG
>JBCDCL010000042.1:0-11355 GCA_039182175.1 Planctomycetota bacterium | reverse complement strand
GACGCCAGCGTCGGCGACGATCGCCTTAGCCCGGACAGGACACATCTCCGATGCGTTGTTCAGTGCGTCGACGATCTTTTGAAGCGACTCGGGGAGCGGATGACTCATACTCTCTTCTCCGTAAGTTGCGATAGCAGGCGGCGGGCAGTTTCTGGGCGACGCACAAGACTTCGCCGTGCAGGCAGTGCGACGCGGCTACGCGCATCGCTTGGGATAGGCGTCGTCGTGCACCATGTGGGTAGGAATGGCGGGGCCCACTGTTAGACAGCCGGTCGCTACGAACTCTTACTTACTTTTCGCAAGATATGGCGAATACTTGGAGTCGCTTCTGACGGCTTATCAAAGCCGCGCAATCGTTCCTTGACCCGAAGTCACGATCCAGCGTGCAGTTCGCGTTCGCGCTGGGCGAGCAATTTTTTGCGGTAGCGGCTTTGCACCACGTCGATCACCACCAAGATGGCGATCGTAAAATAGAAGGTGCTCTTTGCCATCGGTTCGACGTGGTAAGTGAACAACTGCAAATGAGCCAGATGGCCGCCTTCGCCGATCAACATCACACCAACGATAAACAGAATGAACAGGCCGAGCACTTCGTACATGCGGTTCTTTTTCAGAAACTCGGCAACCGTATCGGCTAGGTAGAGCATTAATGCGCCAGAAATAACAATCGCGGTCGCCATCACCCAAAAGTTTTTGGTCAGCGCCATCGCAGAGAGGATCGAGTCAAACGAAAAGACCAAATTCATGATCACAATCATCGCGATCACGGCGCCGGCGCTTTTTGGTTTGGTTTCGCTAGTGTTTTCGATGTGGTCAACCGCCAAGAGGTGCAGCACCTCTTTCACTGCGGTATAGAGAATAAACACCCCGCCGAAGAGGGTGATGATGCTGTGCAGCGTGAATTCGCCTGAGAGCAGTGCCTCTCCCCGCTCTTGGTAGCCCACTTTCCACTCGCGATCCGTCGTATCGCCGGCGACGGACGCCGCGGGAATCTCTTCGGTGGCCGCGGCGAAGGGGCTATCGATACGGATGTTGAAGAATGGTTCGGAGACGTATTTGATCGCGCTCATGATGATGAATAGCAGCACGACGCGGAGAATAAGGGCGAGAATGATGCCCAACCTGCGTACTTGCTGCTGTTTATCTTCGGGGGCCCGTTTCGATTCGATCGAGATATACAGCAGGTTGTCGAAGCCCAGCACCGCCTGCAGCAACACGAGCATGGCGAGCGTCGTGATGCCCTGCACAGAAAAGATGTGCCAAATGTTGAGGTCCATAGTCCGAATCGGCAGCAAGAGAGTTGGAAGCGGGAAGCCGGGAGCACGGTAGCGTACCGAACCTAACTTGAGCGGCCCACCCTGCTGCGAGTCGCAGGTACCAGTGGCCACACGCGGATGGCTTGTTAAGCAATTTCTGCTGCAAAACTGGCAACGCCAATTCGAGTACCGCATTAAGCACGGCGGCAGCGACTCCGGCCCAGCACGTCAGCGTGACGGGCCCGAACTTCCTCGGTCGAACTAGACTGCGGCTTGGCGCAGGTTTATTCTGTGCCTAGTCGTTGGCCTATCTTGCTGGCTTCTATTTGGGGGCTGGCTTCATCTGGGGGGAAACGCGATGACCGTCTACGAACTGTGGCTGCCGATTTTGCTGGGCGGTTTGGCCGTGCATGTGGCGTCGACCATTGCGTGGATTGTCCTGCCGCATCACAAGCCAGATTGGCAGAAGCTGCCCGTCGAGGATGAGTTTCAAGATTGGATCGCCGAACGTGGCGTCCCGGCTGGCCAGTACCTCGTGCCGCACGCCACCGACGGGGCCGAGATGCAAAGCGACGCCTTTCAGGAGAAGATGCAAGGCAAATGCCGCGGCATGCTGGTCCTGTGGTCGACACCGCCCAACATGGGCGCTAACATCGGCCTCACGCTCGCGTTCTTCATGGTCTCGACGTTTGTGATTGGCTACCTGGCCAGCCTTGGCGTCCCTCGCGGAGCGGAGTTCCTCGACGTGTTTCAATTCGTCTTCACGGCCGCATTCTTGACGCACGTCTTCGCTGGCTTGCCAACGGTGATTTGGTTCCGCCGCAAAGTGGCGATGGACCTGCTCGACGGGCTGGCGTATAGCGTGATCCTCGGACTGATCTTCGCAGCGTTGTGGCCCGCGGCGACTGCCTAGTGTTGGACCCAGAGTTTAACGCTTAGCAACTGTCGCCTAGCAATCGGCCCACGAGTCGCCCGTCTTGATGTCGACCCGTAGCGGCACGCGGAGCGGCATAACGTTTTGCATCTCCTCGCGAACAAGCTCGGCGAGCGTATCGAGTTCTTCTTCGGGCGCGTCGAAGAGCAGTTCGTCGTGGATCTGCAAGATGAGCTTCGTTTGCAGTTTCTCGTCTCGCAGCCGCCGGTAGACTGCCAGCATGGCGAGCTTGATCAAGTCGGCCGCGGCGCCTTGGATCACGGTGTTGACGGCGGTCCGCTCGGGCAGGTTGAGTTGCAGCGGTGCGGGGCGATCGTCAAACAGGCGGTCTTTTGGCGGCTCGAACTTGCGAACGCCCGAGATCGCCCGGCGGCGGCCAAGCAAGGTTTCGACGTAGCCATCTCGCCGGCAGTCGTCGAGCGTGTCGTGCATGAAATCAAGCACGCCGGGGTAGCGGGCGAAGTACTCAGAGATAAACGTCGCCGCCTCTTCTTTCGAGATGCCAAGCGACTTCGCCAAACCAAACGCACTCTGGCCGTAGATAATGCCGAAGTTGACCGCCTTGGCCCCACGCCGCATATCGGCATCGACCTCGTCGAGCGGCACGTCATTCACCTGGCTGGCGACAAGCGTGTGAATGTCTTGCTCGTCGGCAAACGCCTGGCAAAGGGTTTCGTCCTGCGAGTAGTGGGCCAGCACGCGGAGTTCGATTTGCGAGTAGTCCGCCGCCAGCAGTTTCCAACCCGACTGGCCGGCGACAAAGGCAGAACGAATTTCGCGACCTTCGGCCGTGCGAATCGGTATGTTCTGCAAGTTGGGGTCGCTCGAGCTGAGCCGCCCCGTCGCGGCAACCACTTGGTTGAATGAGCAATGCACTCGCCCACTTTCGGGATGAATCAGCTCGGGCAGGCTGTCGACATACGTTCCCTTGAGCTTCGCATACTGTCGGTGCTCGACGATCAAGCGCGGCAGCGGGTGTTGCTCTGCGAGTTGCTCGAGCACACTGGCATCGGTGCTGGGGCCCGTCTTGGTTTTCTTGAGGACCGGCAGGCCAAGCTCTTGAAATAGCACCTCAGCCAACTGCTTGGGCGAAGCAATGTTGAACGGGTGACCTGCCAACTCTTCGATCTCTTCGGCCAACTCTTGCAGCCGCGCGGCATAGCGGACGCTAAGTTCTGCCAAGCGATCGGCTTCGACCCGGACGCCATTCCACTCCATCTCGGCGAGCACCTCGATCAGCGGCGCCTCGACATCGGTGTTGAGTGTCGTCAGTCCGTCATTATCAAGTCGATCCGCCAGCAGCGGCGCCAAACGGAGAGGCACGTCGGCATCTTCGGCGGCGTAATGGCCAACCTTGGCGACGGGGACCTCGTCCATCTGCTTTTGATTCTTGCCCTTGCCGATTAGCTCGCTGATCTTGGTGGTAGTGTGCCCCAGATACCGCGAGGCCAGGTAATCAAGATTGTGGTTCCGCTCACCCGCATCGAGCAGGTAGCTGGCGACCATCGTGTCGAACTCGACGCCCTGCATCACCACGCCGGCGCCACGCAGGACAACCAAATCGTATTTCAGGTTTTGGCCTATCTTCTTGACTGCCGGATCTTCGAGCACGGGCCGTAGCGTTTCGATCGCCCTTGCCAAGTCGATGACCTGATCGCCAGCCGGTCCGCGGACCGGCACGTAGCAAGCCTCCCCTTCGGCCCACGCGAAGGAGAGCCCAACGAGTTCTGCTTGGCGTGGGTTGAGCGAAGTCGTTTCAGTATCGACCGCGATTTGTTCTTGCTTGCTAAGGAGCGTCGCTAGCTCGGCAAGCTTCTCTGGCGTGTCGACTAGTTGATAGTCCGACTCCCACTCTGCCGGCGGCCCCGCCGCAGGGTCCAACTGGTTGAGCTTTTCGCCCATGCTGCGGAAGCCAAACTCGGCGAACAGTTCGCGAAGTTGCTCCAGATCGGCGCCACCGACATGGGCCGCTTGCCAATCGAATTCAATCGGCGTCTCGCGGTCGAGCCGCACCAGGCGCTGCGACATCCGTGCTTGGTCGGCATGCTCGGCCAGGTTCTTCTGCGTTTTGGCGCCTTTGGCCCGCTCGGGTTGAGCGAGTACTTCTTCGAGCGTGCCAATGGTGTTGAGCAGCGTGGTGGCCGTCTTCGGCCCAATAAGCGGGATGCCGGGGATGTTGTCGATCTTGTCGCCGACAAGCGACTGGAAATCGATCACCTGATCGGGGCGGATCCCCCAGTCTGCTTGGAGCGCAACCGCGTCGTAGACTTGGTCTTTGCGAATGTTGTAGACCGCCACGTGGTCCGAGATAAGTTGGCGGCAGTCTTTATCGCCGGTGACCAGTCGGCACTTGGCGCCCGCCTGATCGCAGTAGGTGGCGGCAGCCGCCAGTATGTCGTCCGCCTCGTATCTCGGCAGTGCAAGCCGCGGAATGCCAAGGGCATCTACCACTTGTTCGATCTTTGGAATCTGGCTTCGCAGCGCCTCGGGCATTTCCCCTCGATCGCCCTTGTACTCCGGGTAGAAATCGTGGCGGAAGGTTTCACTACCAGCGTCGAACGCGGCGAAGAGCGAATCGGGCCGCTTCTCTTGGATCAGATAGAGCAGGTCTCGCGTGAACCCGTACACGGCGTTTACCGGTTCGCCACGCGGGCTGGTCATCTCGGGGATGGCGTGGAAGACCTGGAAAATGAGCGAATGCGAGTCGATCACGTAGACCGTCGAACCCGCCTGCGGACCCGATTTGGCGTCCGTTTGCTCTGGCGTGGCGGTGGGGGCTCGCTGGGGCATAGTAGGGCGACTGCAATCGGGGCGTTCTAACCGGCCGAAGCGTTATAGCCGGTTCGTTGACAGGCGTTAATCCCCCAACTACTTTGGACTTAGGCCGAATCCGGCTCCCACCTGACCACGACCAGGCAACCGACACGCAACCCAGTCAATCTGGCTGTTGGCTTTGCGATGCTCTTTGTCTCGACTGGCACGCAGGCTGCTTTTCGTTCGCACACGCCGCTCCCTAACCGCACTGAAGCAGAACCAGACGCATGGCCGCTCGCCAAGACCAAACGTTGCAAGTTGCGTTGATCGTATTCGTCGGCCTAACCGTCGTGCTGGGCGGTTTCTTGGTCTACGTCAATCGGCTCAAAGCAGACTACCGCCAAGAGGCAGAGTCGCTCAAGCAAACCAACAGCCAAGAGCAAAGCAAAGCCCGCCAACTGCAAACGGAGAACGAAAGCTACCGGCAGTTCATGGGCTTTGGTCAGTTTGACAACTTTGAGGACGTGCAAAAGCAGTACGAAGAAGACAAGCAAACGTTCATGAACACGCTGCCCGAGGAAGATCGGGTCTATCGCACCGTAGTCGAACGATTCGATTCGGAAATCAAGCGGAGCACCGATCAAGAATCGCAGGCCAAGCAGCGAGAGAAGGAACTCAAGCAGCGGCTGCTCGCCACCGAGGCGGAGAAAGACGCCCAGATCAAGGAGTTCCAAGAAGAACTCAAGCAGGTAAAGGCCGACGCCGCTAAGGAACGCGTCAACTTCAACGAAGCACGCGACGCCCTGCAGAAGAAAGAGCAAGAAGCCCTGGCGGCCCTCGATCGTCAGCGGAAAGCTCACGAAGAGCAGATTGCCGCCCTGAATGCCACGATTTCCGACGCCAACAGCCAGCTGACCAAAGTCACGCGGTCGCGGCAAAAGCTGCTCGACGATCGGGCCGTGGAAGAACCCAGCTTCGAGATTGCCGACGGCCGCGTCTCATGGGTCAATCAGGCGAACAAAACCGTCTGGATCAACCTCGGCAGTGGCGATGCTCTGCGTCGGCAAGTTACGTTCAGCGTCTACGAGCAATCCGCCAGCGACGCCGGCAAAGCGGACAAAAAGGCGTCGATCGAAGTCATCCGCATGCTGGGCGATCACATGGCCGAGGCACGCATCACGGACGACGACCCACGGAATCCCATTCTGCCCGGCGACTGGATCTACAGTCCCTTGTGGCATCGCGGCAAGCAGATTCACTTTGCACTCACGGGCGTAATCGACCTCGACGGCGACGAACGGGCTGACCTGCAGCAAGCGAAAGACTTGATCGCCCTGAACGGCGGCGTTGTCGATGCGACGGTGACCGATGACGGCACGACTGAAGGTGAGATGACGGTCGAAACCCGCTACCTGGTCCTCGGCGAGTATCCCAGCCTGCCCAGCCAAGCCGCACTGCGGACGAGTTGGGATGAGATGAATCGCGAAGCCCAAAACCTAGGCGTTGACACGATCACGCTGCAAGAGTTTCTTAACCAGATGGGCTACAAGCCGCTCGATCGCACCGTGGTCCTCGGCGCCGGTTCGCGGGCAGAAGACTTTGCCCCCGAAGGACGCAAATTTCGTCCTCGCACACCTTACGCGAATCGCTAGCACCATTCGCGAATGCAATCGCTAGCTGGCGGCGCCAGCGACTGCGTTGGCATCGGCTGGACTGCTCACGTTCTCAGCGTTCGAGCCCGTTTCCTCTCTCGCTGTTGCGACGGGGCTAGGCTCCGCAAACAAGATCGCTGCCAGCTGCTTGAGGTCTTTTGCCTCGCTAGCGAACTGGCTGGCTTTCGCTTTCGGCAAGTTGGCGACATCGAACAACTCTGGTCGCAAAAATAGCTCGCACGCGTGCTCGACATCGGTGGCTTCGGCAAGCTGCACCAGCAGCGATCGCTGGCGCCCGCTCAGGCCATGCGTCCGGCACAGGTCTCGCAATAGCCGGCCAGGGTTGGGCCGGGACGACTTGCCATCGAAGTGACGCGACGCCCAGTGCAAGAGCCAAATCAGCAGCCCTGCTCCGGCGAAAACGGCAAACAGCGAAAGTCCATCGCCCCAATCGAACTGGGCGTGACTGCCAGAGAAGCGATCGCCCATCCGCTGCCAGTTAGACGCTTGGGCAAGCAGACTGTGAGCATCTGCTGACACGCAATAGCTCGCATCATCAATTTGTGGCGGGCATACCGTCATTTGGAAGATCCCTCCGAGCTAGACCCGTTATCGTCGAACTCTCGCTCTAAGGTCTCCACCAGACTCTCTGCGACGCCCAGGCTATCGAGCTGCCGCAAGCTGGCTTGGGCGGCGTCGCGGACGCTACTGCTCGGGTCGTCGAGGGCTTTGGTCAACGCTTCGATGGCGGTCTTTTCTTGGCTGCTATCGAGCGCTCGGACCGCTTCGGTGCGAACGCCCACGTCTTCGCTCGTCGTGGCGTGGATCACCGCTTCCAAAACGCGGTCGACGCAGCCCAGGTCGTGAATCATGCGGAGCGTTCGCAACTGCACCTTCGTGCCGGGCATGCGTAGGTCGCGGTTGATGGTCTTCGCAAGTTCGGGGTCGGCCTTGCCAACGAGCCGCCCCGCTGTTGCTCGTTGAGCGGGGGTGAGGCGATCGTAGGCGTGTTGGTACGACTCAAGGCTAAATTCGCCAAGCGCTCGCTGTGTAGCGGCGACCACCACCGGCGACTCGTGATCGAGTAGCGTCACCAACTCTGTGAGACCATTTTCGTACGAATGCCGCCGCAACTGCACCACGGCGTTGGCCACAACCTCGGGACAAGGGTCGCTCATCGCCTTGCGAAGCAAGTCGCCCACCTCCGGCGCCTTAAGCCGCCGCAATGCCTCGCACGCCGACGCGCGGCCTTCGTCTTTGCCGCGATTCATCAGCAGCGTGATCAAAGCGATCCGGTCTGCGGGCGTAGTGTCCGCCGCGGCGAACAACCGAATGGCGGCCGACTGTTCAGGGCCGGTCAGCTCGAGCAACTGCTCTCGCTGCGAAAGTTCGGCCCACGCAAAGCCGGCGAGCCGCCGTGCGTTTTGGATGACTCGGATGCCAGGGTGCTCGCCAAACCGCCCGAACATACGCGAGAGAAAAATACTGTCCTGCCGACCGGCGGCCAGTTCCAACAGTTGCTGCGGAGCATCGGCGTCTTCCATCGCCATGATCAGCACATCCATGGCGCCAAAGCCGTGGCTTGTTTGTAGTGCTTCGAGCACGGGCGGGCGGGCTGCGTGCGAAGTGTCTTTGAGTATTCGCCGCAGCGTTGTGTTGTTGTAGGTGGTTAGCGCCAAGAAGGCGTCGACGATTTCCAGCCGCTGGTGTTCTCCGTAGCGATCGATCGCACGATTGAGACTTTGCAGCGCCCCTTGCCGAGCAAAAGCCGGATCGAAATTGCTTTGGTCTTCGCCTGTCTGTTTGGCTTCGATGCGTGCTGACAGCGAGCGGGCCATTTGCAACGCCGCTGCGGCAAGCGAATCGACTGATGCGTGGCGAGGATCGACCGTCTTGTCGACAATCGGTGGCAGCAAGCGAAAGTCGTCGGACTCGATCGCGTAGCGACACGTTCGCTGGCAGAGTGTTTCCTCCGGACCGGTGATCGCCGCAATTGCCGCCTTGCGAAGCCGCGTGGCGATCTGCTCGTCCTGCAACGCTTCGCGAACATCGGCTTCGCAGTCAGGCAACGCAAGCAGCAGTTCGTGGTGTGACTCGACGTCGGACCGCGCCGCAATCGCCTTTGCCGCACCAACGCGGACGCTTGGCTGCGTCGACGTCAGTGCTTTGGCAAGCACGGGCGTCGCCGCGCCGTTGGGAGTGGCTGCGAGTACACGCAGCGTTCGTTGGAGTCCGACGACCGAGGGCATAAATCGAGCAGGGGCGTGGCGGCCTGCCGTGGTTGGTAACCGTAGCAGGTAGCCGTTGCCGGGGAACAAGTTTCGGGGAGAGCAGCGAGAAACAGGCAGACCGGCCCGTCTCTCAGTTGCATCGGCGCCACCATCACCGGGCTTGATAGCCGCCTTGACCGCCCGCAGCGTCGGCAGTGGTTGCAGCGGCCGCCCTAGTGGAAGAAACTAAGCTAAGCCAAGCAATTTCATGGACTTACGCATGCCTGCCCCGCCCCGGAAAACCACATCGCCGCAAACCGCTAAGCGATCAGCCGAGGCGGTGCTCGACCGCGATTTCCTGATTATCCGGGCGAAGCTGCTAGAGGTGGCGGCGTCGCTCGATCGGCTCGCCGCCGCCACCGATCCGCCTGCCGACGCCGAACGCATCGCGAAGATTCGACAAGCGATCGAGTCGTTGCTCGACGATGGCGCCGATCACGCCGAGACGCTGCAACAGATTTTTAGCCTGCCGTACGACGCCGACTGGCAGGAGCGATTTGGTTTAGGCGGCTCCGGCGACTGACGTCGCCGGCTCGCTGATTGCTCGCTCACTGCCCACTGCCGACTGCCTACCGCCGACTCTTAATGGACTATTTCGATCCTCACATTCACATGGTCTCGCGGACCACGGACGATTATCTGGCGCTCGCCCAAATGGGCTGCGTTGCGATGAGCGAGCCGGCGTTTTGGGCGGGGTACGATCGTGGAAGCGTCGAGGGCTTTCGCGACTACTTTCGGCAGCTGACCGAGTTCGAGCCCACGCGGGCCGCAGAGTTTGGCATCCAGCACTACACCTGGTTGTGCATCAACGCGAAAGAGGCAGAGAATGTCGCGTTGTCACGCGAAGTGATCGGCATGATTCCCGAGTTCGTGCAGCGGCCAAACGTGCTGGGTATCGGCGAGATTGGACTCAACAAGAACACCAAGAACGAAGCGACCATCTTTCAAGAGCATTTGGATTTGGCGTATAGGCTCGGCGAACTGGTGCTGATTCACACGCCCCACCTTGAAGACAAGTACGCCGGTACACGGATGATACTCGACATGCTCACCGGCGATGCCCGCACCGACCGCACACGCGTGCTGGTCGACCACGTGGAAGAGCACACGATACGCCCGGTGCTGGAAGCTGGCTTCTGGGCCGGCATGACGCTCTACCCCGTTAGTAAGTGCACACCAGAGCGTGCGTGCGACATGGTCGAGCGCTACGGCCCCGAGCGACTGCTGGTCAACTCTGCTGGCGATTGGGGACCTAGTAAACCAACGGCCGTGCCCGAATTCATCTTCGAAATGCGTCGCCGCGGCCACGACGAGGCGCTCATTCGCCGCGTGGTCTACGACAACCCACGCGAGTTCTTCAGCGGCTGCGAACGGTTTCGCTTTGCGGCCAGGTAGTCGTTGCGTTCGGCGTCACACACCGAATTGCCGCAGGACCATTTCGCAGACATCGACGTCGGCCAAGGTCTGTTCGACAAAGACGCCGCGCTGGCTAGAGAGCATGATGCCGCGTTGGGATTCGTGACGAGTGGGGGCGCCGTGCGAGCCGCGGACCAGCGTGGCGTCGAGCGGCGTCGGACCAAGGCCCGCCTTCATCGCCGTGGGATCGAAATGCATCTCAACCGGGTCGTAACCCGGCTTGCGGTGGATATCGACCGTGCGAGCAAACTTGGGCGCCGCGGCATCGTCGGTCCACCAATAGTAAGCCTGCCAACTCTCCGGCTCCGAAACCAAAACCACGTCGCCCGTCCGGGTGTGGTTGATCTCATACTTCTGCTGCTCGTCGGCGGTGAGCACTTCGGCAATGCCGGGCGTGTTGCGGAACGTGTCGACCACGCGGCCAATCGTCGCCTGCGCGCGATCTTTGACAAAGATGTGTGAGAGTTGATGATCCGCCATCGCCCAGGCCGGCGTGTTGGCGAAGTCGATCACCTCGCGGCCATCGTCGTCGGTAGTCAATTGCAGCAAGCCAGCCTCGCGGAGCAGGCGGTTGGGGTACGTAACGTGATCAACCGGCGTGATGACGTACTCGCTCGCGACTAGCCACAACAGTGCATCGCCGGCGAACGTCTTTTCGAAACCATCGACCAATCGGCCGATTTCCTGGTCGAGGTCTTCGCAGGCACGCATTGCCTCCGGCGAGTCGGGGCCGTTTTTCTGAGCAGCGTAGTCGAGGTGCGGCAGATAGACGTACGAAAACCGTGGCCGGTGCTGCTCGGCACACCAGAGCATCGAAGAGACGATCCACGCCGTCGACGCGATCTGCGACATCGGCCCCCAAAAGTGTTGCAGCGTAAATTGGTCGTGGGCGTCTCGTAGCTCCCCTTACATGGGCTCGGGCTTGGTGTAGAACCAGAGCGACTCGCTGCCGTCGGGATTGTGAATGGGCGCCGGCGTGCAGACAAAATCGGCGCCGCACCCCTTGGCGAGCATCGGAAACCAGACAGCCGACGTCAGCTCGGGGCTGTGCTCTTTAAGTCGATCCCATATCT
>JBCDCL010000041.1:0-11435 GCA_039182175.1 Planctomycetota bacterium | reverse complement strand
GCTTCGCTGAGACCGTGCAGTGCGAATTTGCTCGCACAATACTCGCTGCTAAACGGCAGGCCTCGGCAGCCGAGGATCGAGCCGATATTCACCACTGCTGAGTCTTCCCCAGCAGCAAGTAGCGGCGCCGCTTCGCGAATTAGCTCTGCAGGAGCAAATAGATTGACTTCCATCAAAGTCCGCAACCGCTCGGAGCTTACCTCGGTGAAACGCCCATAAGCGCCGGCGCCGGCGTTGTTGATCAGCAGGTCGAGTCCGCCGTACGCGTCCGTTGCTCGCTGCAGGGCAGCAGCTCGGGCTGAGTGGTCCGTCACATCGCCGGCGACGACTTCGCAGGCTTGCTCGCCGAGTTCGCTTCGCAGTTCATGGAGTGTGTCTTCACTACGCGCCAGCAAGACTTGCCGGGCGTTCGCTGCGGCGAGTTGCTTCGCCAGCTCGCGGCCGATGCCGCTTGATGCCCCGGTGAGCAAAACGCGTTTGCCGCTCAGCTCGCGACGCTTGGAAAAGAGCAACCCCATGCCGGTGGCCTATCCTCTGTCGGCCCAGCTTGGGCTTGGGGCGTGACTAAGCCACGTCTTCGATCGAAGACTCGCTACGACTAGCTTCTTCCGGCGAACTGTGGCCGTTGGCGTCATGCCCCCCGTCGGCCCCACGATCCGCGCTGTCCGCGGGCCGTGGCACAATGACCGCTTCGGCGGCAGAGATCCGCCCCAGGTGCTCACGCGGTATCCGGCAATGGACGCTCACGCGGTCGTCAGTAAAGGTCCGACTGAGCACCTCGGCATACCGAGACAAATAGGCAAGCAGCTTACCGTTGCCAGCCGATGTCTCGATGTCGACCTCGTCAAAGTGCTCGCTTAAGGCTTCGCTAACCGCCTCGGCCAATCGATCGAGTCCTTCGCCTGTCTTCGCGCTCACTTCCACCGCGCCAGGATAGCGTTTGCGAAGCGTGTTGAGCCGCGAATCCTCGCCTGCTTGGTCGACCTTGTTGAGCACCAGCAGCGTGTGCTTTTGCTCGATGCCGATTTCTTCAAGCACGCTGTAAACCGCGCTGACTTGCTCCAAAGCGCCGGGATTACTCGCGTCGGCGACGTGCAGCAGAAGATTAGCCTGGCGTGCTTCTTCGAGCGTGGCCGTAAAGCTGGCGATCAGCTTATGCGGCAGGTCGCGTATGAAGCCGACCGTGTCACTCAGCAACACCGGCCCCCAACCCGGTAACCGCCAACGGCGGGTGCGTGTGTCGAGCGTGGCGAAGAGCTTGTCCTGGGCCAACACCGTGGAGTCGGTTAGAGCGTTTAGCAGCGTACTCTTGCCGGCATTCGTATAACCAACCAGCGAAACGGTCAGGCGATCGGACCGCGCCGCCACTTCACGCGACCGCCGCTCACCGATCTTCTTGAGGTCTGCCTTTAGGTCCGCAATCCGCTTCTCGACCAACCGGCGGTCGGTTTCGAGCTGCTTCTCACCAGGACCACGCATGCCGACGCCCATCTTTAGACGTGACAAGTGGGTCCACATCCGCTTAAGTCGCGGGAGCGAGTATTCGAGCTGAGCTAGCTCCACAGCAAGTCGTGCTTGGTGCGTTTGGGCTCGGGTCGAAAAGATATCAAGGATCAATTCTGTGCGGTCAAGCACTTTGACCTTCATCGCCTGCTCAAGGTTTCGCATCTGGGCGGGCGACAAGTCGTTATCGAAGATGACGACATCTGCCTCTGTAGCGTCAACCAGCTCAGCAAGTTGTTCGAGCTTGCCCTTGCCGATGTAGCTCTTGATGTCGGGCCGCTCTCGCTTTTGGGTCAGGCGACCGACTACTTCGGCGCCAGCCGTCTCGGCTAAGCCCGCGAGTTCGTCAAGCGGATGCTCATCGTTGAAGAGTGTTTGCGGAGAAGGTTGGCCGGAGAGTTCAACTCCAACCAGAATCGCCGACTCACTGTCGACGCTTTGCTTGCGATCGATATCCATCGGGCGCCAGTTTTGGCAGGGCTCCTTTGCTAGCGGAGGTCAAAATGCTGGGGGCGGAAAGGCGAACCGCGCTCGTGCCCGCTTCTAGCTCCATTATACGCCGAACCCGCGGCCTGCCTACATTAGGCAAGTCGCGGGAGGCATGTCATTTATTCGCTTGGGCTTAGGACAAAGGCGCCCCTCGCTAGGTTCGCGTCCCGTAACGAGCAATTCAGCTCATTGGGTCGGCTCAATAAACATATTCAAAGCCGACATTCCAGCCGTGGAAAAAGGCGTTGCCCTGATCGAGGATAAAGGGCGTACGCTGAGCGGTTGGTGGAATTAGATCGCTGGCGAAGGGCGACCCTGGATTGAAGTTCTGCCCGATTAATGCCAACGAATTCATGAACAGCACTTCGTATCCGCCACGGAACGAGAGGCTTGGCAGCAGGTCAGCGACAAGCTGCAGCTTCGCCTCGCCGATGAACGCAGCTTGGTCGTTGCTTGTGAATTCGTTGACCGTTGGAATGCCATCGCTGGTGTCGAACGTCGTGCCAAGCGTGTAGTGGTTGTTGTAGATGCCGACCTTGCCCTCGGTGCCAACGCGTAAGCCTTGCACTACCCCTAGCCACATATCTCCACCAAGCTGGAAGCCGGTCAGGTCATTGTCGCCGACGATTTGGTAGGTCGCGGTGCCGACGCCATCAGGTTGCACGGTAGGGCCAGCGCCTTGAACGGTATTCGGTGGCACAAAGTCATTGCCGATGCTGTCGAAGCGGAAGCTCTCTTTCAGCTTGGTATAGCGAAAACCAGCCAGGATGGTGCCCGTGATTCGCGGACTGTAGCCCACCCAGTACCGGCGGTAGCTCAGCTCGGCAGTTTGCAGATCGGAGGTGAAGCTGATCCGGTGCGTGGTAGCCCGGTCGGTTTCCTCGAACTCCTCGAGGTCCATCGGATTAAATCCACCTTCGAGAGGGTCGATTTCCGTCTCGGGAAGAAATCCATCGCCAAAATTGGTAAATGGGGAGAAGAGACCGGCGACGTTGCCCGGCACCGCCATCGGATCGGTAAACGACGCTTGGTCGTTCATATCAAACAAGCCCGCATAGCCGAACTCGAGCACCGACAGCGGACCAATGTCGTAGCGACCCGTGACGCGAAAGCCCGGCTCAAACTCGGTCGACAAACTGTTGCTATCGAGGACGATGTTCGGCGCGGTTCCCGTGTCGGAAAATCCGAGCGATGTGAAGTTGATCTGGCTGTCGAATATTTGGTCGCGACGGTAGGCCAGGAATTCGACGCTGATGTCAAAATAGTGCGGGCCGACTTGGTCGACGTTGTAGCCCATGCCGCCAAAAGCATCTTGAGCGGCGCTGCCATAGCCGCCGCCGTAGCCGGGCGGGCAGTATTGAGCAGGAATCACGGCCGGGTCGCCATGGGCGTCCACCAGCGGATCGCCGGGGTGAAAGGCATGAATCGGCCCCTGCGGCTGCCGCATGGGGCCTTGCATAGGAGCGCCGTAGTGGGCGTTGGCTACAGGGAAACGCCCAGGCTGGCCAGGCATGCCTTGAGCGGCAGCCCAATCGGCTCCCCCCGTTCCAGCAGCGGTCGCTATTAGGGCGGCAATAAGTAGAGCGAACGTGTGCTTCGTCATCGTTTTCCCCCCAAAGCCGCTAGCTGCCGGGCGATCACCCAGAGCCGAGTTTGCGACTGTCTCGTATTCAGTCCTTTTTTTCGCAGCGTCGCCGGCGACGACGCTCACGAGCGCATCCCTCGCGGCCTACAGCCGATCGCTGGGTTGCTCGGAAGAAACTATCGGACCGGCGCCACTGGAGAAATCAGTCGTTCCGGCATAATCGGTAGAGATTCCGCGACCGGATCAGGGGCGTTCGGGGTTTAAGCAACGCGGCGAGGCGTCCTTACGATTTGGGCGTCGGAATTGGCAGCAAACTACGTAAAGCCAATCTGCACAACGGTTTCGAAGATTCATGACTCGTCGCGGCCAGCGAATTTCGCCAACTTAGGCCAAGAATAGACCCCCTACTGGCGAATTCCCTCCGCAATCGGTCATTCCGGCTGCGTGGAATTTGACGGTTAAGCGACTACTAGCGCGGGCTGAGGAACTGGCCAGAAAGCCGGCCGAAAAGCCGGACGGTGTAACGGCTTACCGACGCGGCGATTTGCTGGTTCTGCCCTCGCCGATTGTTTGACGGCAATTTTTCAGCGAATTACTATGCAAAGGTCTGGTCCGGTAACGGGTGACCAATAAGTCCTGTCGATTGTTCGCGTTATGTTGCGTGTTGCTGAGGTTACGGCCTGTAGCGATCGCGGGACTTACGCGGTCACCGCAGGTCTGCTGATTGGCGTCCACTCCTCCGAGCCCACACACCGCGCAACCCCCTCCTGAGTCTTCTTGCCGACGACGGACACGCCGGCAACTACGGAACCGAGTCAATGGACGATGCGCCCGAGGTGCGTCGTCTCACGAAATAGCTTTAGGGAACCCCCGACGTGCTTAATTTCAGGCAATCCAAGCGGAACAACCTGCAACAACTTAACAGCGACGGACCCGGCGTTCGGCAGCCGGTGGCCAAGCTGATGGAAACAGGTCGCCAGCTGTCGAAGAACTGGACCTTCGAACGACTAGAAGATCGCCAGATGATGGCGGTCAATCTGAACGACCCCTACTTCGAATTCCAATGGCCCCTGCTCAACACGGGCGGCCCCAACATCGGCGACCAACTGCTGCAAGACATTCGCGGCGTCGTCGGCGAAGATATCAACGTTATCCCGGCGTGGAGTCAAGGTTTAACTGGCGACGGCGTTCGCGTCGCCATCGTCAGCACCGGCATCCAGACCAACCACCCCGACCTGGCGGCGAACATTTCGCCGACTCTGCAGTACAACGCCATCAACGGTAGCGAGCTTCCCAACGCCGGCGAAGCGACGCTCGGTTTTGCTGAGGAAGCGATCGGCACGGCGCTAGCAGGTATTGTCGGTGCGGTAGGCAATAATGGCGAAGGCATCGTCGGCGTCGCCTACGAGTCCGAGTTGGTGCCTGTAAAACTGCTCAACTCGCTCGACGGGTTGAATTCCGACAGTATCGATCCGAATGATCTCCGCGATCTCTTCCTGTGGGAAAACGACCAGATCGATATCTACCTCCACGGCTGGGGGCCGGATGATTCGCTAAGTCAACTTGACGGACCGTCGCTGGCAGAGATCGAGGCGTTGAGATTGTCTACAGAGCTAGGCCGCAATGGACTTGGCAACATTCACATCTTCCCAGCTGGCGATGGCGCCCGCGAAGGCACAGGCGACTCCGATGGCAACAACAACAATCTGGCCAACGACTTCGCCGGCTACAACGGCTACGTCAATTCGCGATACACCATCGCCGTTTCCTCGGTCGACCACGATGGCGAAGCAGCCAACGTCGATGGCACGCTGACCCGCTATGCCGAAGCTGGTCCCGCCGTTTTGGTGGCCGCACCGAGTGGCTCTTATTACGGTTTCGGCATCGTTGATGACGAAGGGGTCGGTTCGGGCGTGTGGACCACGGACTTCTTCCCAAATCAAGAAAGTCCGCTGTCGATCTTCAATGAGGGATTTAACGCCCCGACGCTACCCGATGGCAGCGAGGAAAACGATCTGTTGGTTGACCCGCTGAACGGTCTTTCGCTCAACGATCGCTTTTTTGATCCCGCGTACACCTCTCGCGGCGCCACGGGCACCGAAGTCGCCGCGGCACATGTTGCCGGCGTTGTTGCTTTGATGCTAGAAGCTGAGCCGAATCTTTCTTACCGCGATGTGCAAGAAATCCTTGTCCGTTCGTCGCGGCAAAATGCTCAGTTCGAAACTCTTGAGTTGGGTTTTGACCAAACGACCCGTGGAGAGTTTCCAGAGACCTGGATCACTAACCGGAATGAAATTTGGCACGACCCGGATTTTTGGAACGCGATTACGGTCGACGACTTTACAACCGTCGATAATGTCGACCTTCAGACCAACATCGGAATATTCAACAATCCTGCGCCTGGTGCAACAGGTGGCGCCCTGGCGCACATCTACCACCCGCGGATTGATCCGTCCGACCCTTTCAACAATTTTGGCGGGCCAGAGTGGTCTCCAGTGAGTCTCTATACAAACGGCGCTGGCTATACTGTCAGTCAAGGGCGCACGTTCCAGGGCACTGAGCTGGGCTATGGACACGGAGTGGTCGACGCTGGCTTAGCAGTCGAATTAGCCTCGCAATGGTTTGCGAGAAATCAAAATCTCGCTGCAGAAGAGACCTTTACGACCGAGGCGATCCTGGCGAACTGGAACCTGCCAGCCGTCGAGATTGGCAACCAGCAGGACATTGGTACCGTAATTATTCCGGGTCGCCCGCTTGGCGACGCTGGCTTTGTTGAGTTCTTTAATGAGTATGGCCAAGACGACCCCTTCGTACCGGGGCCAGGACCAGTCTTTGAGCAGGGCTTCACAATTCCGCTCGATGTTCCGTTTGAAAACGAGTTGTCGCTGGAATGGGTCGAAGCACAGATAACGCTTAGCTCGGGTGACATCGACAACGTACGAATCACTCTAATATCACCGAATGGTGTCCACTCGGAACTCAATCACTACTTTGACTCCCAAAATCAACCGGAGTTTTTCCAGTACAGCCAAGATCCTACGGTCCCTGGCGGCTCGGTGGACGACTTGGCAGGCCCTGGCCCCGGCGCGCCGGGCGACGCGGACGGCGGCGACATCTTCCACAATTTTTCTACCAATCGTCACTGGGGTGAGCGCACGGGTGAAGTACTAGCGATCGACCCCGCGACGGGCGAGCCTTACGAATCAGGAGTTCCGACCACGCGCGGTTGGAACCTGCTACTTGAGAACTATGGGGCGGAAGCTCTGGTTCTAAACACGTTCGAGGTCAGCTTTCACGGCACACCCGTTGAGGCCAACACCCAGCGGATTCAAGGCTTTGTCGGCGTCGACGAGAACCAGGATACGACGTTCAACTTCGACCGCTACATCCAGACCTACCAAGATCTCTTCCCACGCGAAAGCTTGCAGGAAGACGCAGCGCTACGGCTCCAAGAGACGGCTTTGGGGCTAGACCCATTGTCGCTAGGCAGCGGTGTCGACTTCACCCGATTAGGCGAAGTCGAACGGTTTGCCGATGAGTCTCAAGAACAGTTTGCGGAGAATGTGACGGTTGAGCTGTGGGCACGGACTGCTGCCGACATTGCTGCCGGCACCGACGGCGCCAAGATTGACGAGTTCATTACCGGCGACGACGGCAACTACTACTTCGACGTTAATCCGCTAGTAGAGTTCTCCTCCGACCCCGATGCCTTCAACATCGATGTCGGCTTCTTCGGCGGCTTGACCGATAGCCAAAAGGAAGTCTTTGACCTTGCGGCTGCTCGCTGGGAGGAGATTATCGTTGGCGACTTGCCCGATGTTGAAGGCGTGCTGGGTACGCTGATCGACGACGTGTTGATCACTGCCAGCGGTTTGGAAATCGACGGCGTTGGTGGCATTCTTGGCCAGGCCGGCCCGCGTCAGTTCCGCGACGACGGCACCTTCCTGCCAGCTGCCGGTCTGATGGAGTTTGACATTGAGGACCTTGCCGCGCTCGAAGCATCAGGCGAACTATTCGACGTCATCTTGCACGAAATGGGCCACGTCCTCGGCATTGGTACGATCTGGGAGCAGCGGGCCCTAATTGGTGGATCGGGCACTCCGAATCCTGTATTTCTCGGACAAGAGGCCATTGCCCAGTACAACGCGGTATTCGGAACCAACGCTACTGGCGTGCCGATTGAACCCGATGTAGAAGCGCACTGGGATGAAGCGGTTTTCGGAAACGAGTTGATGACGCCGTTTATCGACGGTCCTGGTCTCCCTATCAGTTCGATTACGGTCGGCATGCTGCAAGACTTAGGATACTCGGTTGACCTGAGCGCAGCTGATTTCTTCGATCCCTTCGCTCCGTCAGCGTTGGCGACCGGTCCCACCGGAAGTGGCATCGACACGAGCGGTCAAATGCTGCGGCCGGAAATCGAAACTACGCTGGCAACCACGCTCGGCACCGGCGCAGCTGCAGCAGCGCTTTCGACAGGCCCTGACCAATTCGTGGAGTATGTGGTCAGAGTGGCCGATGGCGAGGGGCGTGGTTTCGCTAAAGATGACCCGAACGTAATCGACGGTTTCTTGCCCAAATACAAGCGAGAATGGACGATCACCTCGGATTACTTCTCTGCTTGGGAGCACGACCGGGCGCCCGACTACGAACGTGACTCGGCAGGGAATATCATCCCTAACGCAGGCGACGAAGTAGAACTGTTCGACGTGAGCGATCCTGAGAATCCGCTCAGCCTAGGTATCTTCTTGCCCTCTGCAAATAACCTCATCGGCGGTACAACCTTCAACCCCGCAACGGATTACGATATTCCCGTCGACGCCAACGGCGATCCCATCCCTTACCAGAACGACTTCTTAGGGCCGCTACGCGATAATGTCCGCGGTATCAATTTCTTGCTCGATCCCGCGCCGGCGGTAACCGACCCCGAGCTGATTACGGTCAACGTCTCTGGTACGGTGTTCGCCGACAACGACGCTTCGGGTGGCTTCAGCGAAGGTGACGTCGCACTCACCAACGTTACGGTCTACATCGATGAGAATTTTGATGGTTCATTCACACCAGGCGAGCCGACGCAGATGACGAGCGACGTGCTCGGCAGCGAAGGCGCCTACAGCTTCGATTTCCAAGCCACTTCGCCGCGAGCGATTCGCGTTGGTGTTGTCGCCCCCACCGGCTTCGAATTAGGGAATCCATCGAGCGGCATTCTTGGCGCCATCATCACGACGGGTGACCCGGACATCACCGATTTCAACTTCAGCATGCTGCCGATTAATGGTGGCGGGGGCACAGGTCCCGGCGGTGGTGGTCCTGGAGGCGGCGGACCGGGCGGTGGCGGCCCTGGTGGCAGTACAGCTCCTGGTCGGGTCCAAGGCGTTGTCTTCGAGGACGTCAATGCCGATGGCATACGGCAGAGCACAGAATTTGGTTTGCCCAACACCGTGGTCTATGTCGACCTCAACGGTAACTTCACCCGCGATGTCGATGAGCCCTCAGCGCTAACCAACCAGTTTGGCGTCTACGACCTCAGCGACATCGATCCAGGTGATATCTCCATCCGGGTCGAGGCAGAACTGCCCTTCAGTCAGGTCTCGCCGGGCGGGACCGGTTCGATCTTTATCGAGCTCCTGCCGGACGGCCTGACGACAGGCGTCAACTTCGGCGTCAGGAATTTGGCGACCCGCGACTTTGGCGACTTGGCCGCGTTCCCGACGTTTGAAGCTGATGGTGGCGCTTGGCACGAAATCAAGCCAGGCTTGTTCCTCGGCTTGAACATTGATGGCGAAATCGACGGCCAGCCGAACGTTCTTGGCTTAGGCGACGACATTGATGGCGGACCCAACGACGACGATGGCGTGACGCTGATCGACGCCAGTGGCGATGGGCTAATATCGCCGGGCGAAGTCATCAACTTCCAGTTCCTCGTCAACGGCGTCGGACAATCGATCAATGCTTGGATCGACTTCAATGGCGATGGCGACTGGAACGACGCTGGTGAGCATGTGTTCGTCGATGCCTCGGTGGTGGACGGCATCAATACGACTGGCGGCGCCAACGTCGAACTGCCAACCATCGTGGCGCCGGCCAATACGGCGACCGACAAGGCGATTGCCGCTCGCTTCCGGCTGGGTGGGGCTGGCCTGACAGCATTCGGCGGCGCCGATTCGGGTGAGGTCGAGGATTATCTCTATAACACGGCGAATGACGCCTCCTTGGTGAGCGTCGCCGGCGACTTTGACCTCGATGGCTCAGTCAATGTGGGTGACTATCAAATGTGGAAAGCCAATTACGGCGCCACAGGCCCTCACCACGCTGATGCCGACGGCGATGGCAAGGTTGGACTCGGTGACTTCACCATCTGGCGAGATAACATGGGCGCCAAGCTGGGCATTAGCTCGACTTACCTGCCGGGTAGTGGCGCCGGAGCATTACTGTTGCCGCCGGACGACGGCGATGGACAAGCGCCCGCCAGTATTGCTACCCCGCTGGCGACGTTCGATCTCGACTCGGCCTTGGCGACCGCTGGCCTGCAGCAAGAACCTGCGAACGACGGTAGTGGCGCCACGCTGATCACCGCCACGGGGCCCGACCTGTTGCCAGGCGCCGCCGAGATGCTCGACGCCATCGGCGCCACCGTGACGCCGACGGGTGGCAGCGAGTCAGCAGCGCTTGCCGAGCAGGAAGCCAATGAACTGCAACTCGCCTTCGAACTGGCCGGAGCCGACGCGGAGGAGGAAGACGCCGTGTTGACTCCGCTCAACGAGGCAGACGCCGAAGAGGAAGAAGAAGCTCTGGCAGTTGCCTTGGAAGAAGGGCTATTAGACTACTAAGCCGTTAGGCAAACGAGGCTTCAAATGCAAAGTCTACGGGAAGCGTCTTTCGAGACGCTTCCCGTTTTTATTTCGGTCCTGCGATCGAGGTTGGCAGTTGCTGCCACGCAAATAAAAGCAGCCGCCGAATCACAGATTCGGCGGCTGGATTGATCGCCGTTTGCTGATGCGTGTCTTGCAGCAAACTCTGATCGTGATGTCGCGAGAACTGCCGCCGCCGCGAGGGCGCCGGTCGATCGCTTTCGAATTTCGTGTGGGCTACGAAACGACCTTTACGTTTTCAGCCCGTGGTCCCTTAGGACCTTGCCCCTCTTCGTACTCAACCATCTGACCTTCGCGAAGGTCGTCGTAGCGGGTTCCTTCGACCGACGAGTGGTGGAAGAAGATATCTCCCCGTTCACCCTCGATGAATCCGAAGCCCTTTTCCGTCAACTTTTTGATCGTACCCTGCGGCATCTCGCCACTCTCCACAAACGAGTTAGAAACAAACGTGCGACTCATCGAAAGGTGAGGCGTCGCCCAGGCGGACTCGCCAAGTTTCGTATGTGTCACAAACACCTTGGATGGAGGTAGCAAAAAAGACTGCTGCTGAGACGCTTGCAGGTCGCACGCTTTGCTTGCCAGCGGTTTGGTCGACTGCCAAGACTTCTGCGATAGGGACGCACTTGGTCACAGGTCGGCAACTTCGCCACCCTTACAGGTTTTTACTATAAGGGCCGGTCGGACTCGGTCAATCACGCGAGGGGAGGAAGGCGAAGAAAAGCTATCGCGGCCGTCGGACGTCGTGTAAGGCGTTTCAATTCGCGAGGAGCGATCAATCGGGGCCGGCGCGAGAACGATTTGGACGTTTCTACTCGATCGGTCATTGCTTAGTTACCGCGACCAGTGGGTCTTTTCCTCGTCGGGCTCCTCGTCGGTATCGAGGGCGGCCAAGTGTTCGCGTTTGAACCATAGGCCAGAGGCATACCGGACCGGAGCCAACAGGACGACAAAGAGCGGGAAGAAAATCGCAATCCGCGAGTCGTCCG